>JAUHYX010000007.1 GCA_030426285.1 bacterium | reverse complement strand
GGTCTTGAGCAGAGCCTGGATTGCATACAAATCCGGTTGTACCGTGTTCTACTGCATCTGCAATACTACCTACATCTGTCGCAATCACGGCCGTTCCAACGCTCATTGCTTCGAGAATCGTCAAAGGAAACGCTTCATTGAATGACGGCAACACAAACACATCTGCCCGTGCATATGCATTGGCTTTGGCTTGAGCATATACTGGTCCATGATACTGTATTCGCTCCGAACAGTTCAGTTGCGCAAACTCTTGCTGTAAATGTTCTACTGACTGACCCGGCAGCGTGTTGCCATAGAAATCGACATGCAATTGCTTGTATTGTACGCACAATCGCTCGACGACTTCGAGAAGGACTTTGTATCCTTTTGCTTCGCCCATGTTGGAGAGATACAAAACGCGAAATTCTGAGCTGTTGCTCGTTGGATCGTCTGAACTCCTTGGGCTTACATCTGGTTGTTCGGCCGGAATCCCGTTTGGAATGATGGAGATGCGATTTGAAGGAATTATGCTTTGAAGTTGTTGAGATACGGCAGAACCAGCAACAACATTGTGCACTAGGCGACGCAGTGTGAAAGCAACCACTTGGCGTTTCCACGCGGAAGTACCAATACTTGACCACATGGATTCGAGTGCCATGTGATGCCAAGCAATTACCTTGGCTCCAAGCAGTCTCAGCCACAGAACAAACACGGCGTCTTTGAGGAAAGGACCAAAGTACATCGCCGGCTCAACAATAAACAATGCGCGTGGTTGCGCGATCCTTGCAACAGTACTACGCCATAGGAATGCACACATTTTCAATACTTTGCGCAGGCTAAAAGCGCCTAGGTCTTCAACTGAGTCTACATATTTTGCATTAATATGTGTAACCTTCACTTGGCTAGATCGCAGCACATGCAACAAGCGTTCGGTAGCAAGAGCAGCGCCGTGCATAGGGGGTGGTGTGGGAGCTATGAGCACAATGGGGCGCATACTGCTCAATAACCCAATTGTGAGATGAGGTCGCCACACTTGTCGTTAAAACAGTCTAGATCCTCTTGCTTCGTGCTGTCGGCCTGGGCTTTGTTGGAATTTGTGACGAGGTACTTCGCAATCTCACCTTTGTCAAACCAATGAACTTCGCGGTCTTTTCCACCGCCAAAAACATAGTCGTACTTTCCGTCAGTTGTCATTACTTTCTTGTTTTGCAAACGAATAGAAGCAAAGCCCTCACTACTCAACTGCAACGCCTGTGAAAGTTGTTCAATCGTTGCCAGCGGATCGGCTACCATGTTCTCGTATTGCAGCATCAGGACTCTTTCGCCAAGAGTCCGCTTATAGTCAAGCATGGCGGAACAAATCGTGTAGTACAATTCCGAAAATCGCTCGGCTGTCCACCCTCGTCGCAGAAAGCCGTTCATCAGTGCGCGGCCGTCCCGAACAAGACAAACAAACATTGCATCGGGAAAAATCTCAGCGAGTTCGGGTGTGGTGAGTACAACTCCATTCAGATTTTTAGACAGTGTTCGGGTAGAAGCCAACTCTTGCTCCGACAACTTCCCATTGGGACGCAGCCCGGCAAGTTCGTGTCGCATCTTGCTGTTGAACAGGATTGTATCCACATGTTTGCGCGCCCATTCTGGTAGTGATGGACGTTCTTCCAAATTGTCTGAATCAAAGTACTTTTGCTTCGAAGCCAACAACACAGGAGCTGAACGGACTCGACGTGCCCACTTGCGTACAGGTTCGTTCCACTTGCCTTGAAACACCTCATTCGTTTCGCCTTCCACGGCGGCAACACCGGGGTGGCTAGTTAGGAGGTTGACGAGGATATTTGAACCAGATCGCTCAAATCCATTGATAAATATGGGCTTGGAATTCTTTCGCATAGTGCTACTCATATCCTAGAGTGCGCATACACGCACCTGCATAACGTTCAAGAACTTGTATTGCTTCCGGAGAAAAATCATCTTTCCAACCACCTGCTACACCTTTTCGCAAGAAGCTAGTGCTATCGGTTTGTCCGCGCGTACGTCCGGTCTGGGCTTTAAACGAGAATGGCTCAACTATCTCTGCACATTGAGCAAGCGTGTGATTCTTGCCGAGCAACCGACTAAAGCGGTGCGCTTCTTTTGCCGTATCGGCCAACATGTTTTCGTAGTGCACTCTGTGTACAACATTTGGATACTTGTCTTCCATAGCCAACCAACCAGAATTGAATTCCGTCCACGAACCCATATGCGTAAAGTGTTTCAAACGCGAGGGTTTATGTGTAAACGCATATTCAATGAATGCCGGCAAATTGATTTTCACATCGTTGATATCATCAAAGCCCAGATTGGCTCTATGATACGGTACATTGCCCGGTTCAAACTTCTTGGTTTTATCGTTGCCAACAATCCAGTGATAGTACAGGCTTACCATCACATCGCGCGGATCGCGAACTAACCAGAACACATGTGGAAATTTGCACAGATTCTCAGATGCTTTGTAATGACCATGGTACACGCTATTCACGGCATCTGGCATCTGATTGCGCGGAAATGGTAGACCTGAAATTGCCGATACGATTTGCCCAAGCCAAGTACCGCCAGACTTTGGATACTCAACCACGAGCACGTGTTCGTGTCGGGATGGAATACCGTGTAACTGCATTAATCTATATGCTTGTTCTAGTTTACCCATACGTACTCAATCTTCTAGAAGCTCATCAAAAACATGTTCGTATTGCCTGCAAACGGCTTCCATGGAATACTTTTCATCAATTTCATTTCGTCCTTCATTTGCCAAGCAAAAGCGTGATTGCTCATCGCTGAAAACACTCTCTAACATGCCACTGAGGCTCTCAGGGTTGTCAACCTCAAACGTACATGCGTTTTTTCCGTGTTCAACGACTTCCAAAATGGGGGGGATATTGCTGACTATAATCGGAACTTGGTAATTCCACATTTCTAGAATCACGTTTGGGAAACTTTCACTGCGCGAGGGCAGTACTGCGACGTCCCATTCACGCAACAACTCTTGATCGATTTTCTGAAATCCTAAAAACGAAACACATTCGGTTAAGCCTAACCCGGAAACAAGAGCCTCTAAATCACTCCTTATTGGTCCGTCGCCTGCTATTCTCAATTCGGTGTTGGGATGCCTAGAATGAAAAAGTTCGAAGGCCTTAATCAGCGTATCCACACCTTTTACATCAACGAGTCGCCCAGCAAATCCAACGACAAATCCTGGGAGACTCTCGCGCACCTTTCTTTCATATGGCACAATGCCGTTGGGTATCGCGAAAAGTGGTTTGCCGTGAAGTCCGTTGGATTCTAGTGCCTTGACGCCTGCCCTAGAGTTGGCTACGCCTGCGTATGCAAACTTCAAGGCTAGCTTGTCAACACTGGCTTTCAACGCCTTTTTGAACCCGGAATCCAATCGAGTGATACGTCCTCCCCGCTCAGTAACAACCCATTTACCAGCACCGAGAGCCGAGGCAATACCACAGGTTTGATCTGCCCTCAATACGAAGCTGAAGGTGAGTGCATGCTGGCGCATAACGCTGCGCATCCAGAAAACCGACAGAGGCGAATTCTTGTTATGTAGATTTCGATGAACTGCTATGTGATCTGGGATCAAATCTGTTTGCTCGCCTTCCTCTTGTACCAAGATTGCCAGTGATAATGTGTAGTTGCTGGAGCTCCAGCTATTCATCATATTGATGACAAACCGTTCAGCGCCTCCGATCCGGAGATCTCGCACCACAAACAATATTGGCGTTTTATTGGTCAATCGACTTGATTCTTGTAGAACTCTACTGTGCGCTTGAGTCCCTCTTCAAAGTTGACTTGAGGTTCAAATTTTAGGACTTCTCTAATGCGATCAATTGCTGCAAATGAGTGTTTGATGTCACCCGCGCGGTCAGGCCCGTGCTTTGCTTGAATGTTCGTGCCTATAATCTGATTGATCATCTCCACAAGTTGATTGAGCGTAATCCGATCATGGCATGCACAGTTCATTGCAATCCCTGTCTCACAATCCGAAGTAGCAGCGAGCAGATTCCCATGTACGACATTGTCAATATAGGTGAAATCTCTCGATTGAGTGCCATCACCATTGATCGTTGGCTGTTCGCCTTTCATCATCATGGTGATGAACTTTGGAATTACAGCGGAGTACTGAGAATTTGGGTCTTGTCTTGGACCAAACACGTTGAAGTATCGCAACGCAATGGTTTCGATACCATAAATCTGATTGAACACTCCAAAGTATTTTTCACCGGCCAACTTGGATACGGCGTATGGTGACAGCGGATTTGGTACCATGCCTTCGTGTTTTGGCAATTCTGGATTGTCGCCGTACACGGAGCTTGACGATGCCATTACCATGCGCTTGACTCCCGCGTCGCGTGCAGCCTGCAACAAGTTCAATGTACCTGTAACATTCACTTCATTGGTTGTGAGAGGGTCACGGATTGAGCGTGGCACTGATGGAAGTGCAGCTTGGTGCAGTACAACATCTACACCTTCCATGGCTTCACGCACGATGTGATAGGAACGAATATCACCTTCAACAAGCTCAACTGCGTCGCCATGTATATACACATTCTCGCGTTTACCAGTCGAAAAGTTATCGAGTATCCGTACTGTTTCACCTCGTTCCAACAAGGCTGAAGCCAAGTGTGATCCAATAAATCCAGCTCCGCCAGTAATTAAATATGTCATGTACCAATCATCCCTTTTCTTTGATCCAATTTCCAAGCACAGAATTTTTGTAAACCGTCTTGAATTTTTGTCTTAGGTGTATACTCTATCTCTTTCTTCGCCTTACTGATATCGGCATACGTGCGATCAACATCACCTGGTTGCATGGGTAGCTGCTTAATGCGCACTTCTGTTCCAAGGTGGGCAGCAATACTGTCAATAAGGTCGCGCAGTGAGATCGTGTCTGACTCACCGAGGTTGTACACATGGTAGCCCCCTAGGTGACTATGCGCTTGACGCACCCCGTGGATAATGTCGTCTACATACGTGTAGTCACGCTCGCTTGAGCCGTCACCAAACATTGGAATCTCTTCTCCATTCAGAATGGCTTCAGCGAATTTGTGAATAGCCATTTCAGGTCTCTGTCGCGGCCCATACACTGTAAAGAACCGCAGACATGTGATATTCATGCCGTACAAATGGGTGTATGTATGACATATAAGTTCACCAGCTTTTTTCGATGCAGCATAGGGCGACACAGGATGGTCAACGGTATGGTCCTCCGAAAACGGAACTTGACGATTGTTACCATACACGCTTGAAGAAGATCCAAACACAATATTGACAATGTTGCGATTGCGACATTCTTCTAGCACATTAATAAGCCCTTGCACATTCACGTCCAAGTATTCTGCTGGAGCTGATAGTGACGGTCGCACACCGGCCTTTGCTGCGAGATGGACAACACATGTGTGTTCACTCGCACCAGCAAATGTTTCTGAAAGTGCAGAAGTGTCACGAATATCGCCCTCTACAAAACGAAACTGATCACATGCCAGCAGTTCGAGATTCTTGCGTTTTAGGGCAACATCGTAGTATGGGTCGAGGTTGTCGATACCAACAACTGCAAAGCCATCTTGTAAGTAAGACTGAGCTAGGTGACTACCTATAAACCCAGCCACTCCAGTTATAATTACCTGTTTCTGCACCTACACTGTCCTATTTCTTTTTGTCCATCGTCAATACAAAATAACTATGCGTAAAGAACGCACCCAAGGCATTGCCAACCAGAAAACCGGCTCCACCAAGCTTGCTTAGAGAGCGCCAGTGGATGCGTGGATTTTCAAACCCTGCTTGTTCCATAAGCTTCGCCCAAGTTTTGGGTTGCTGATGCTTATGCCATTCAATACTATGACAGAACGGACTCGAAACTCCTATTGAGCCCCAAAAATTTTTCCTAGCAGCGTCCGCCACAACAATTGTACCACCGGGCTTCATGAGGCCGGCAGTTTTGGCAAACAACTCCACATACGTTTTTCTGGCATCTGCATTGTCGAGCAGCACCGTACATGCTTCCTCATCCAGGTGATTCACTGAATTGTGCATAAGCACTGTGTCAAACGGATCGGCTGATGCGTCATACGTCTGAATAAGGTCTGTACTGAGTTCAACTGACCGCATATCTGGGTTTGCATCGCGGAATTCAGTGAAAATCTTATTTTTCTCTTGCCCTCCAGAACCGTCTGCTTCTGGCTCCATGCACACCACCTTACTCGCTCCGAGGGCAGCCATTGAAAAGCTGTACACACCGGATCCACCGCCGATATCAAGGACTGTTTTGTTGGTCAGATTGACGTCTTGAAACACAAATCGTATGTACTTTTCAAGTTCTACGGCAGACACGTACAATCTTGCATCTGCCGCTCTTTTGTAGAAGTCGGTGGTCGTTCCGTTATTGTCCATGAATTTTCTCTTGCATTTATGTTTGGTACTCTTGCATAAATATAGCAAAGTTGAGCACCAGCCACAGCTTTGCTCCAACTCGAATTTCGCCTTTCTGATGCCTACTAATGAGTGCATTTATATGCTTCTTATGTAGGTACTTCCATACTTCTGGAGTCCCAGCAAGCACATCTTTCAGTAAGTCGCCCACCGAACCCTTCATCCATTCTTCAACAGGAATCGCAAATCCAGTCTTGCGTCTATCGATATGATCTTGTGGCAAGTATTTCTTTGCAATTTGCTTCAGTATATATTTTTGCACGCCGCCGCGCTGTTTGAATGTCGGGTGCAACTGCGTTGAAAGCTCAACCAATTCGTGATCGAGAAATGGACTCCGCGCTTCCAACCCATAGGTCATGGACGCAATATCCATTTTCACCAACAAGTCTCCCGGGAGTCGGCCCCTGTACTCTAGCTGCAGGAGTTTGTCCAACAGCGGAACCTGTGTACTTAACCCTTCCAATAACTGAGCATCATACGCTTCACGTACACCTTGCACTTCTCTGTAGAAATCTTCCGTATACAACTCCTTCATGTCGGAGCGATTAAAGTAGGCGTAGAAAAACAAGGAGCGAGCTAGTGGATCCGCGTAATAAATACGTCCTTTTGCAATCGCCTTACGTGCTAAGCTACCGGCCGAAAATGGCAACTGAAGTAAGGCTTCTAGCTTGTTATATACTTGGTAGCATGGAATCGCCACGGGATTCATCACTTTCTGCAAAGCAGTTGGACTTATGCGCCGATACCCTCCAAACAGTTCGTCTCCGCCATCACCGTTGAGTGCGACCTTTACATGCATTGCGGCCAACTGACTCACAATAAAGGAAGGCAGCGCTGAACTGTCACCATATGGCTCTCCGTATTGCTTGGCCGCGGTCAGTATGTAGTTTTGCACTTCATGAGCTTGAATTTTGACATTGTGATGCTCCGTACCATACAAATCTGCTATGCGCTGTGCTGGCACAGACTCATCAAATGCACGCTCTTGAAAGCCGATAGTAAAGGTCTGTAATGTTTGGTCACTTTGTTGAGCTGCAATGGCAGTCACTACTCCAGAGTCGACACCTGCACTCAACATAGTTCCAACGGGAACGTCGCTTACGAGTCGATACTTTACAGATTCACGAATCTTTGCGTCAACAAGCTCTATCGCTTCTGCTTCTGATACTTTCAACTTTTCACGTTTTGGAGTATACTCCCAATATTGCTTAGTACGAACACTTGATCCGTCCCAAACTGCAATGTGCCCCGGCAGCAGTTTTTCTATACCTGTATATACACTATATGGTCCGGGAATAAACTGATGTGCAAAAAACAGGTCAATTGATCGAGCATCCAACTCGGGTTTTCTAGGCATCATGTCAGCGAGTTGACGTACCTCTGAGGCAAACAAGAATTGATTGTTCTCTACTGCAAAGAACAGCGGTTTTTGCCCAAGCCGATCGCGAACTACGGTCAGCGTTTTGTCGTGCATATCATACACGGCAAAGGCAAACATTCCACGCAAGTGTTGAACGCATTCTGCTCCTAAAACATTCCAAAGTTCCACGAGAACTTCGGTGTCAGATGTGGTACGCAGTTTCACGCCGCTCAAAAACTGAGACTGCAATTCGCGGTAATTGTATATTTCACCATTGAAGACAATGAGATAATGTTCGTTTGCAGAATAGAACGGCTGATTGGCTCTGGAATCGAGGTCAATAATTGACAATCGCACATGCCCAAATTCGCCGCCAGCGAACGATTCAATGCTCTGAGCGTCTGGGCCACGGTGTGAGAGTTTGTCAAGCGATCGCAGCCTGTAGCGCTCATTCGTACCGATATGTCCTGCAATGCCACACATAGTCTACAACACATCCATCCATTTTGCCACAGTTGCCTCTACGGAGAAAGCACCGGCGCGTTCTTGAGCTGCTTTGCCGTACCGTCGACACTTCTCGCGGTCATTGTTCATTGTTTGCAGAGCTTCAACCCAATACTTCGACACATCATCGTTGTTGCGAAAATCCTGAAGAGTGGCATGCTTCGACAAGGGAACTACTACACCATACTGAGCCATTTCAGCTTGTGAAGTTTGTTCTTCGAGTGACGTTGAAGGAGCAAGTATTTCTCTGGGGCCAGATGGGCAATCAGCTGCAATAACGGGGATTCCGGTCGACATCGCTTCAACGAGCACATTGGGAAATCCTTCATATAGTGAGGACAGTGCAAAACACTGTGCTCTACTAACGAATGCAAACACATTCCTCACGAAGCCTACAAACAACACGTCTGCTGCTGGATCTACACTATCCGATGTTGACACGCCAAGATCCAGCGAACGTGCATATTCAAGAAGTTCCTGTTTCAATGCCCCGTCACCTAGCAACACGAGCTTAGGTCTCTCACTACTGTCAATCTCTGCCAAGGTCTTTATGAGAATCCACTGCGCTTTTTGATTGTGCAACCGACCAACATTGACGATAAAGCGTTCGCTCTCTAAGAATGCATATTCTTCTGGCAGTTGTTGAGATGACAATTGCTGAACTTCTTTGAGGTCGTACATATTCTCAATCACTTTTACGCGCTCTGCTTTAACCCCGTAGTTCCGTTGCAAGTCGAGACCCGCAAACTGAGAAACTGGTATAACAACGTCGGCCTTATTGTATAGTTTCTTAATCAAGAAAGCATACACATTTTTGCGGAAGCTACTTCCCATGTACGTATTCGCTGACACAACAATGCGAATACTTACAAGAGTCTTGATAGCGCGTCCTGCCAGAATATTCATCATGTTTGCGCTTTCCATAAAGCTCAAACAGGCTGTGTATCTTCCATTGCGTTTGAGAGATCGCAAGAACCAAATTCGCGCTAGATTTCGGACAATTGGGATTCGATCAACAACACCAAACTGTTTGCGGATCACGTTGCCTTGTACCTCGAAGGCCTGTTTATGGCTACCGTCAAATACATAGTAGTCCACTTCCATCGGCAAGTACCGAGAAAGCTTTGCCGCGACGCGTTCGGCACCACCGCCACTGAGGTTGTGAATCAATATGAGCAAGCGCTGTGATTTCACATCGATACTCCTTTGCCTCGAAGTAGGGATCCAAGTTTATGCCGCACGAACCAGAATGCGCGGCGTACATATCCAAAGCCTTGTGGGCTCACACCAGTTCGGGAGTAACCAAAGAACTCCATAGCTGCCCTGGCTTCACGTTCAATTATCGCAACCTCGGTTGAACTCAGTTCGTTTTTCCACGCTTCGATACGCGAAGTGTCTGCGGCTTTACCAACAAGTGTGTGCAAATGCTGTTGAGCGTCTGGAATACGTTGCGAATAGTCGGCGGCTGAACCATCACTGGTAACAATCGACGCAAATGCCGTGATTCTTCTGAGACAATCCTGCACATATTCTTCGTTATTCATCATGTCCTCATAACGCACAACAATAGCGTTTTTTCCAATGTCGGTTGCAAGCGCTTTGGCGGCTTGTGAAAACTCACTACCTACGCGAAATGGGTTGGAGGCCATGACCCTTTTGCCGTTTGAAGCAACAGACGATTTCTGCGATCGGTACACAGCTCGTGGATCACGCACTACGAACACAAAGACACTTTCAGGGAACACACGTAACAGCTCCGGCATGTGTTTGTAATACGAGCCAGACTTATACACACATACAGCATCGTTGGGAGCAACAACGTCAAAAATGGCATTCAGCAGAGCTGAAAAATCCGTGTAGTGTTTCTCTGCCAATCGTACTTCGATAGCCTTGCTCAGCTCTTCTCTGTCAACACCCCATGAGGAAAACTTCTCATCAGCATACAGGCGCGACAACACTCCATCAATATCGCTAGCATTGCGCAATACACACTGTCCATAGAGAATATTGTCTGGAATACGAGCTTCCAAGCTCACAAACGCGTTATCCACCTCAGCAATCTTACCAGCCAAGAATGTACTTCCCGATCGATTGAGATATGTCAGGAACACGATTCTCCGATTGTGTTTAGGCATGTTGCAATCCCCACAATGAAACTAGGTCCTTACCTATATATTCACCCAACTGTCTGGCATCTTCTTGAAAATCCTGCCCGAGCGATTGAGCTGATTCGACATTCATTTCTGGGTAAGCGTCTTTCTTGTTAATTCTCTCTGTAATAGTCTTTATACTGCGAATCTTGTGTAGTGGCGTTCCGTGGATGATTCTCGACAACACTCTACTTCGAGGCTGACCACCCTGGTTTTTCTTCCTACCCACATTGCTTGCAGCCGAGTGTGGTGGCACGCCAAGAAATGTGCAGAGTTCGTCAATTGAAGATTGCGGGTCAGAGTAAAATTCCTCGGCCACGACAACGTGTATATTTTGATCTTCAAAGAGAGTTCGGTATGACTGCAGCTGTTTCCAATACATTCCACGTTGTACATATGAGTAACGTCTCAACCCCTCAAAATCACGAGATGTTCGCTCCAACTCCTGCTCAATAGCATCTTCAAACTCCAGCGGCTCGCGCCCTTTACTGCGTTCATGCCAATAGTGCGACCATGCACGCTTTATGGGGTTTCGAACGATAGCAACAATTTTTGCATTGGGGTTATGTGCATGTATCCGCTCAGCACAATACGGCAGAAACAGGTACATAGGTGACACCTCACCAACTACGGCTTCGCTGGCACACTCAAACTGATCTCTATACCAGTTTTCCCCCTTTGCATAGTTTTCCTCAAGGTCGAAATAGTGAACTTCCTTGACCGTAGACAAGCAGATACTTGGGTTACCAGCCAGCTGTGCATACAATGCAGTTGTCCCACACTTTTGTGCACCTACAACTATAAAGTCTGGATACGATTCTCTACTAGCCATTCTTGACCCTCGCACGCTTATATGCCTTTACCTCTGCGAGCATGAGTCGCAGCTCCTTGATTTCCTTTGCTACATTTCCAAAAACGTACAGCCATATTGTGAACACGAGCACAACACAGACTTTTATGGCAATGGCCCACACAATAGTCACAGGATAGTTTGCAAGCACAACCAGAGGCACGCCAACGGCTAGCAAGCCAACACTTGTTGTCCAAACCGAAAGGCGGAAAGGCAACTGAATATCCGCGTACTTTTTCGATGAATAGTACTTGAGAATATTCCAAAGTATGTTTGATATGAGAGTTGCAGCGGCTGCTCCAACAAAACCAAATTCTAACACGAGAGCGATGTTAAGCAAGATGTTTGCAACAGACGCAATCACTAGATTTTTTGATATAACAAGTCCCTTTTCCGCAATTACTACGCCCGTGTTCAGAAACAGTCCGAGTCCATGTTGAAACGCTGACATCACACCAAATGGTACCACTGGCCAACTGTCGTAATATTGAGGAGATTGAGCTACAATGAGCACCATTTCCTCGCCAAACAAACTCAGCGACACGGCGGCTATGGAGCCGAGAATGAGATAGTGCCTGCTAAAGCGCAATGTGAACTTTTGCACGAAGTCAACATCGCGTTCACGCTCCATCAGAATTGGTTGAAAACTTTTCTTCACAGCGTCTACACCGATCGTACGAATCGCCTTGCCAAAAGTGTTCCCGAATGTGAACAAACCAACAGCAGCCGTTCCACCTCCCGAAAACATCTTGATAATAATGCGGTCCCCAAATTGCATGATATAGTTCGAGTATGCCGAAACAATTTGCTCATAGCCAAATCGCAGTGGCTTTCTCACAGCTGACAGTTTGATTTTTGTTGGACTAATGTCATTTGCAATAATGACTGTTGCGAACAACATTGAGACCAACATTCCCACGATGTCCCCAACTATAACAGCAAGCACCGTCATATCTGTTTGATACAACAACACAACCGTTGGAATAAATGAGAAGACAAATCGCAGGATAGAAGCTGTCACATACTTGCGCGCCATCTTGCGAATCTGCAAGTGGGCAATGATATGCTGGTTCAGTGGAGAGAGAAAAATCACTGCCGAGTACAGAGCAACCGCACCATGGACAATGGCTTCATCGAATACAAATGCTTCAATTGGTGCGGTTAACACATACCACAACGCTGTGGCTACCACCGCCTGCACACCAACCACGGCAATGAGTGTAGATGTTAGAATATCTTGGGTGCCTTCGTCTCGATACCGGTAGTAATATCGTGAACGGGCACTCTGAGCTGGTGATACGATTGTGCTGCTTACTATAGCCCCGATAATGCCAACAAGTGACAGAAATCCGAACTCTTCGGTGGTTAAAAACAATGTGTAAATAGGTAACAAAATGATGCTACCAACACGCTGCAGTAAGTTGCCAAGCGTATACACCGTTCCGAGGGAGACAAGTTCTTTTGCCTGTGCTTTCATTCTGTCTCCCGAACCTCGTATTCTGGGACAGAGTACACTGTCAGGTCACCAAAGCTAGCCAACTTCTCAAGGTTTTCAACTCCGTAATCTGCACCTTTTTCGTTCGCAATTTTTTCAGTTTTGGAGTCTAGTACCAAGGTATTCACACCGTACTTCTCGCTCCAGTACGAAAGGTCTCCATCGGCCTTGGGAATATGCAACCATACTCGTTCGTCGGCCATATCCTGAAAACCGGTAATACCAGTCGCGACATTCGGATAGTAGAACTTCACATTCTCATTGTCAATGAGGCTTGCAAAGGCATAAGCCATTTTTGTAGGGACAACGAGAGTGTTGACTTCTCGATTTCTATCTATAGACAGTGATTCAACAAAAACCGCACATTCTATTATATCGTTTGCCAAAGATGTATTGGAAGAATTTGGACTGTCCTTTCTGATGAGTGCTAGATTTATACCAGCAAAGAAGACATTCGCGGCTACAAGACCAAGTGCATACTCAATGTTTGAAAACGTTGAGGCAACTAGCAGCGCCGCTGCCGGAACTACAAACTCTAGATACCGTTCAGCTTGTCCTAGAAACCTTAAAACAGGTAAAGATGTTAAAAGTGCAGCTACTACTCCTACAGCAATAAGGTGGAAAAGAAATGTATCTGGTAACAATGGCCAGAGTTGGAACCTCCAGCCTTCACTCGCCAGCCACAACCAAAAAAATGGAATCGCTGCAAGAAGTAAATACAGTATAGATGTTCGGCTGAGTGACCGAAAAAGTGCTCCCTTTTCCCTAAGAAGGTACACCGGAAGCTTCACAAAGTCGGAAACAAAAGTCCGATTCGATGCAGTAGTTCCTAAGTGTGCATCTGAAAAGTACCTGATGTAGTGATTTATCTTAAAGTGAACAACAAACTCACGTATACCCGTTTGGGGTACAAACCAGCCAATTACAAGTCCACCAATCACCGACAGTGGCAACATCCATGTCTGGGCAAAAATGCTAAACCACAAGGTGGCAAACACAAGATTTTGCATTGCAAACTGAGAGCTCGCGACAATTGTTATGCTGAGTATAGCAGATGAGCATACACCAACAACAAACATCGTTTGCGAACCTGGCCACAACACGCAGTACCATGACAAATAAAGTAACGTAGTTAGAAACAGACCAAATGTTCTGGCACCTATACTCTTCACCCTCGCTGTAAACGGCAACAACGCGGGTGAAGTTGTAGCCAACAATGCGGCAATTACACCCACATACGGCGGGAAATAAGTGGAGAATGCCAGTAATGAATAAACGAGTACCACAGTGAGAACATCCCAAAGCAATACTAGTGCTCTGCCGGAGTTCTCATCGTTACCGCGCGACAGTTTGCTAATCAGGTAATGGTGAAAGTTTGGGTATGCCGAATAACCATCGTTAAGCGCTTGATAAACTCTATGTCTTCCTAAGCGATTTTTTCGAGATAGCTTGATGAAAAATAAATGGGCAAAAGTATCTGTAGAGGAACCAAGAGAAAACGGATACCGAATGGCTACAGTAACAATCACTAGAATGAGTATGTACACTACATGTTCCATAACTCACACTTTCTTAAATGAATTCTGACTTATCATCACCAAAGAGATTTTGCAGTGAATGCACGTATTGGTACTCATTATGACACTTTGGGTTTAATACTCACTCGCTCGGCAAAGTCTGCATCAGCGCGTTGCTTGCGACCTTCGACCATATCGCGACGTCTGTTCAAGCGTTGGTCTTCAACGTCTTTCACTGCGCTCAAGACATAACCAACTGGATTGTATTTCAGTCCGTGCTCGTCATCTGAATAGTTGCGGAGTCTGGCGATTGCTTGAATACGTGTATTGTCAATAAACTCATTGAACAGAGCTGAAACTTCGTCGTTGTTCAGCACTGCACCGTTATGCTTGAACGCCAATAGTGGTTTACTCAAAACAGTATGGTGACGAACCATCGAAGTCATCATGCGCACTGCCAAGTTTTCATTTGCACCGAGCTCTTCAACGATAAGTGGTGCACTGAGCACATCGGAGAACACGTAGTCGCCGCGACGGAAATAGCGCGTGCGTTCTTGAAACTTTTGATAGTTGGATAAAATCTCGTTGCGATTTTTTCCAGAGTAGGCAACTGGGATAATGGCATCGTAGCCCAACAAATGCTCGTGTAGTTCCTTCAGATTGTCTTTTGGACTCTTGATAATACATCGATACACTTCGTCTTTGTCTATCGACGTCGGGCATATATCACATGCAATGCATCTCATAATATGCTTGCCAGCGATATCTACGATATCTGCATCTATGTCGTCGTGCTGTGCAATCAGATCACGTACAAATGTCTGTGCGCCGCCTTGCGTGTTGTCCTGCACCAACCAGAAAGCAATCTTTGGTTTTCCAGTGAGCTTGTACTGTTGAGCATGGTGTCTCGCAAGAACAACGCGCGCGATTCTGCGCCCTGTACCTTTTGCTGTATTCAAACCATATTCGTCTTGAGGCATAATGCCAATGTCACCGGCGTGACCAGTACCGCCGTATTGCGATGTTGTTTCACTGTCGTTACCCAACCCGAGAAATCCCATTTGCAAGGCGTCAAACAACTGGTAAATAAGTGTAGTCTCTTGTCCACCATTGCGTTTTGCACCAACAGCTGTTCCCGCAAATGGTTTTCCTTTGATACTCTCCAACAGTCCTTCTTGCTTCAACCAATTAAAGAATGTTTGGACAAGCGAACTGCGGTCTCCAAAATACACAGGCGTTGAAAGAAGCACGCCATCGCATTCCGCAAGTTTCTTCTTCAACACGTCGGCCTGTTTCACATCTCCAGATTCTGGGAAAAACTCTGCCAGAGAAATATGATCTATCTCACATCCAATGTCCCAAGCCGACCAAAGTGCCGTTGTGAGCAACACTTCTGAGTTTGAGAGCCCCTTATTGCCCTTGTTCTTCTTGAGATTCGTGTATAGTTGGTCGAACGGAAGTCCGTCAGTTCTACCAGCCTGTTCAAACGCTTTGAGGTGTTCTGCGGCTTCTTGCTCGATGAACTGCTGCAGATCACCTTCTGTTTTTGCAGCGCGAATGCTTTCAAGTAGGTTTTCGTTGCCCTTGCCGCGTCTCGCATTTCTGAGGCTACCTGATAATCCCAATATAATTGGCTTCTTCACGACATTGACTCCTTATGTTCATGTACTTTTTCAACAATTCGTTCGCGAAACCCGAGTACAAAATTGCTTTCTGGCACGTCACGTTTTGGTGAGATGGGATTGCCGAGCAATACATCTACAACCATGCGTGGAAACAAGTATCCGTTCATTGAAGTCAAATAACTGTAGCCATTTAGCCTACAATTAATTTCCATGAGATACCATTCATCTGTTTCTTCATGCTGCTTAAATTCGAGGTTGATGGGACCTTTCCATCCACCACACTCTGCTACAATTTTTTTTGCAATTTCTAACAGCTCAGGTTCGTGCTTCACAAACCCCGCATTGCCTCCACCACCCCAAGTGAAGTACGTGAGCGTAGAATATGTAACCACACCTGTTTGATACTCGCCTGCGTTTGAGTACAACATCAGCGCTAAACAAGTTTTTCCTAATCCGCCGGGTATGTACTGTTGAATGACATACTCGCCGCCGTAGAATTTTTCAATTTCTGATATTGCATCGTGTACTTGGTCAATGGTATTGGCAATCACAACACCCTTAGAACCACCTTCACGGGTTGGTTTCACAACAACCGGTAATTCCTGTATGCTTTCTGGGGTGTACTCACGTGGAACCGGCAGCCCTCTTTCTAACCCAAATGTGTTGATCGTTTTCTTGTCGGACATCAACTCATAAACATCCGGGTTCGGCGAGAACATTCGCACCCGCGGATTCCACCCACCTGAAACCAAACGCATCACACCTTCAATATCCTTATCTGAAGTGGGGAGCAGAATATCGATGTTGTGAGTTTCTATAATTTTTTCAATGCGCTGTTTGTACGCTTCAACATCAGAAGCACGCGGAATGACATGTGCAGTTATATGTGGTTCGTACAATCCTCCAGCTAGCGGATCGGCATCTGTAACATGTAACTCAATTGAAGGATCAGCGCCGAGTACTTTGATGTAATTGATTGCTGACGCAGTTGAGGACAAAACGAGAACGTTTAGGGTTTGTGATTCTGACTGCAACACTTGTGCTCCTAATTAGAATGCGTGATCTGATTCATAGCACACTTTCTAAAACCATTCGCTTCACATGCTCCGTAAAACACACCTGGATTGGTTTTGTACAGTTGTAATTCATGACGGTTGCTTTCCCAAGTTGCAACGCCATTGCCGATAACTACACTCATTCCCAATGATTGAGCCAGTCGTGCTTGTCGTTCTGTTTCAACAATACCGCCCTGCTTAAACAGCTTCAGCTTCACAAACTTCACACCTATGTCTGCTGCCCTGCGAACGTCCTCGTCGGTTTCAATTGGTTCGTCGAGCATAATTGGGACTCTCGTTCTCAGCTTCACAAGTCTTTCAAAATCTGCCCAATTGCTTCGGTGTACAGGTTGTTCCAAATAGTCGACACGAAATGCCCAAGGGGAATCTGAAAGCGTTTCTAATATTTTTTGTGTTTGCTCAAACGTATATGCTTGATTGGCATCGAGTCGAATTCTAGTATCATCAAATTCTGGCGACACGCGTAGAGTTGTAACAAATTCAAGATCACGTTGAAAATCTGTACCAACTTTGATCTTTATGTCCCAGCCATTCTTGCGTGCTATTGCTTCAGCGCGGTCAAATGCTTGTTGATCAGCAGCAATCGGAACAACTGTTGGGATCTGAGATAGTGTCTCGGATGAATCTACTTTCCATGTTGCCGAATCAATAGCACTGAGTAAAGCAGTTCCCTGAAAAGGGGTATAGTCATTGTGGCTCACTACTATTTCCCGCGCTTCATCTAAAGACTTTCCAATCAAAGCTTCGCGAATCTCTTGCACGAATGATGTGACCATCCCCGTGGTCTCATCTGCATAGCCAGGTAGTGGCACAACTTCGCCAGTGAGTCTCTCATTCCCAACATGAAAACATACGCGGACAGCCTCAAACTCGTGCAGCGTTGCGAATGACAATACATAGGGTTTGACAAGTCTGACGCTCTCCACCCGTACTTCAATATTTTCGATCGATTCCACCATTGGCTACTTCAAAGCACCATACGTCGAATAGTGATGTTCAAAGACTGCCTTGTATCCATAGCGTCTATCTTCTCGATCTGGAATGCTTGAGACTCCAAACATATCAAAGCCGCTCTTTCTCAATAAGCCGACATATGGAGGTATCGTGCGTCTAAAACTAGAAACATAGAAGTCGCCATTGACTAGCAGAATATTAAGTGAAAACAATCCTTCGAACTCGAGAGAATCTTCCACTGCGCGAACAATGTTGCGGAAAGGTGCACCATTTACAGTCTCAGCTGCAAGTGCAAACGCCTCACGCCCATAGCGTTCCCTCAATACTTCAACTACTCCGAATGAGCTTTCCTGCCCCTTATTGGTTCGTCCGCAAAGAGAAAAAGTCTTGTCGGGTTGCAATGTTTCTTGCACCGAAAAACCACATGCATAATTGCGTCCGACATTATTAAGTGATGTTTCTTCGACGGCATCTGGCTTTCTCCACTTGTCACCTTTAAGTCGACCCTTTTTATCAGGATCAGATATATGAGCGGGAGTTAGAACACCACTATTTGAAAGTAGCTTCAGAGCTTCAGAAAGCGTGAACACACCCGCATCTCGCTTAACACCTTTTGTACTGTAAGCCCATCGTTGACATGCGTATACAAAGCGCGAGTCTGAGCTGACTACTTCTGTAGTTGCAGCACCGTCCTGCACAAAAGTCAGGTTTGGAATGTCCCATCCATCTACCTCTGGATGGTCAACATGACCAATGAACTGCAACTCAGGGTAAGCGAGAGCAATGCTTGTTGTGCACTGTTTCTCAGCCCCCAGTATGTGTATGGTGTCAATGTTTTTCGGCATCACGAGAACCTCTTCAACCAGTGCTCAAGACAAAGCAGTGACCATATGAGAAGTCGTCTGTTTTGCTTTCCGCTAAAATGCTCTTCGAGCAGAGATTGAACGAAATCAAACTGCAAGTAGTCATAGATTCCAGCATTTCTAATACACAGCAGATCTCTTACATAATCGATACTTTCACCTTTAAACCAGCTTCCATCGGGCCCCGAAAAGCCTTGCTTAACAGCTTGAGCATACTCCAGAGGGACATACTTTTCCATTGCTTTGCGGAGCAGAAGCTTTCCATCTCTTGTTTTCTGGAAGTACTGTCTGGTCTTATTACCAGGCTCATTCTCGTTAAGTCTAATCACCTCTTTAAGATTCTGTAGCTTAAAGTGCGTAGGAACTTTCATCGCAAAATCGACGAGATCGTTGTCGAGAAATGGAATTCTTGTTTCGACACTATGCGACATGCTCAGTTTGTCTTCTAGTACAAGAAGCCCATGTAGAAACGTCTTGCTTTCGAAATACAATGATCGATTCACATACTCTTCAGGACTAGAAATTTTGGAACCCGATGTACCAAAGCCACTCATTACTGTTTTAAAATGATCTTTGGTTGGATTGGCAAGGATTTCGGGGTATATATCTGGATTGTAAAAGTCAGGCTTGAAACGATCAGGAATCAATCTCTGCCAATATTTATAGTATTTGTCCAAATAGTGATCTACATCGTCATTCACTACTGCTCGATAGTATCGCCATGGATATCCTGCAAAGAGCTCATCTCCTCCAGCACCCGACATCACAACTTTGACAAATTTAGAAGCCAAGCGAGATACATAGTAATTCGGATATGATTGCCCAACCCGAAGATCTTCTAGCGACCACACTAGGTCGCTAATGACTCTTTCTAAGTCGCCTGCCTTTAGAACCACTTCATAGTGTTCAGTTTTGTACAGATTGCTTAAGTATTCTGCACGAGATCTTTCATCAAAATTCAGTTCAAGACCGGATGCGGACGATAGGTCAAAACCACATGTAAAAGTCTTAAGATTCGGATATGTCTGTGCGGATACACATGTAATAGCGCCTGAGTCAATTCCTCCACTCAAGTACGAACCAACTTCTACATCGGACACTAGCTGTCGATTCACAGCCTGTGAAAACAATCTTTGAACCTCATCGACTGCTTCTTGCTCACCAATAGAGTGATCTTCTTCATACCGGTAGTCCCAATACTGATTCTGCTTAAGGGTCGAAACACCGCCAAGATTCAGGGTGACGGTGCAGCCGGCTGGGAGTAGTTTTACCCCTTCGAAGAGACAATCGTCTGTAAACACGTTTTGAAACGAGAGATACTGATTCAGTGCATTGACGGACAACTTTGTCTTGAAAGCGGGGAGGTGCAACATGGCTTTGACCTCGGAGGCAAACGCAAATTGCGAACCATATTGCCAGAAATATAATGGCTTAATACCGTATCGATCTCGTGCTATGAAGAGCTGTTGTTCTTGAGAATCCCAAATTCCAAAGGCAAACATACCATTGAATCGCCTGACACAATCGGGTCCCCATTCTGCAAAGGCCTTCAAGACAACCTCTGTGTCTGTCTGAGAAGCAAACGAGTGTCCTTTAGCTTCAAGCTCTGCTCGTAGGTTGGCGTAGTTGTATACTTCACCATTATATGTGATTGTGTAACGTCCATCGACTGTACGCATTGGCTGATGACCATGAGTAGACAAGTCAATGATCGACAGACGACGATGGCCAAATCCCACGAAGGAGTCCACCCAAAATCCCTCTCCATCGGGGCCTCGGTGACTTAAGCTCGAGGCCATTGTTCGGATTAGAGGTGCGGGGACAGGCTCACCATTCGTGTTAAAGACACCTACGATACCACACATACTATCCGCCTATATACTCTTTGATTTTCGCCACGACATAATCTTGCTCTTCGTCTGTCATTTCTGCGTAGAGTGGTAAACAAATTGACAGTTTTTCACTAGCAAGAGCCTCAGGGTAATCGCTTGGATTGAGATCGTACTTTTTAATGTACACATTCTGATTGGTTACTGCATGTGTACCTTGGCGCGTAGAGATGCCTGCCTCTTCGAGCTTCAACATGAATTTGTTTCTTTCTTCATGCAACTCAGCTAAGTTGTCTGCTCGGTATTCGTCGGACTTGTAAAAACAAACATAAGACTGATAGCTGTGTTGATAATCTTCGTGTGAGAACGGAAGGCGCAGCTCTGGAATCTCCCTAAGGAGCTCATTATATCTCGCAGCTCTTGCAGCTCGTCGAGACTGAATAGAATCTGCCTTCTTCATTTGCTCAACACCAATTGCTCCCTGTATGTCAGTCATACGGAAGTTGTATCCCAAGTGATTGAAGGACGCTAGTAAGAACGCATATTTGTTTTCGTGACGCTCGAGGTCACTCTTCTGCGATCCGTGGTCTCGTAGTATCCTGCAAAGTTCATCACTCTCATCTGACTGCGAAGTAATCATTCCACCTTCACCAGTTGTAATGGCTTTGCGGGGGTGAAAAGAAAAACAACCATAGTCACCGAATAGCCCACTATGTTTGCCTTTGTAGTATGCTGCAAACGAACAAGCTGCGTCTTCTACAACCGCCAGATTGTGCTTTTTTGCAATATCCAGAATAGGATCCATATCGGCACACAAACCAAACAAATGCACAGGAATAATTGCTTTTGTCTTATCTGTTATGCAAGCTTCAATTTTGTTGACATCGATATTGAATGTTTTTGAGTCAACATCACAAAACACGGGTTTTGCTCGCATGTACTCAACCACATTGGCTGTAGCAATCCACGTAAATGCGGGTACAATAACTTCGTCATCAGGCTCAATTCCGATTGCTGTCAAAGCGATATGTAGAGCAGTTGTACAAGATGTCGTAGCAACAGAGTGTTTGGAGTTTGTGTACGCTGAGAACATACTCTCAAACTTTGCGACATTTGGACCTTGCACGACCCATCCTGAGCGAATCGGTTGCTCAACGGCCGCAACTTCTTCATCACCTAATACTGTTTTCGTAATTGGGATCTTCATGTTTATCCTTGTGGATTTTCTTTGCGCCACTGAATAAGCCTGAGAAGGCCATCTTTCAGCGAATACTTGAATGTGAAGTCAATCTCTTTCTGAGCTTTTTCAATCGAACCGATGCGATTCTTTACGAATTGTCGTGCGTCGTCTTCTGCATAAGGCACATATTCAACTTCTAGGTCTGACTCTTTGAGTTCGAGGATGAGGTCGCAAAGCTCTTTGATGCTCGTTTGAACCTGTGTACCTACATTGTAAAAGCCACACTCTACATCACTTTCGGCCGCTGCAATATTTGAACGGGCTACATCTTCAACATAAATAAAGTCGTATGCCTGGGAGCCATCGCCATTGACAGTAGGTGCTTCGTTGGCGTCAATTTTGTTGAGCATGATTGGAATAACACCACTGTAAACGGCTTGTTGATCTTGGCGTGGACCATACACATTCATGTAGCGCAAGCCAACAACGTTTAGGCCATATCTTTCGTTAAATGCCGTACACATAGCTTCACCAGAAATCTTGGTGGCGCCGTAGAAATTGCGGTTGTTAAATGGGTGCTCTTCTGTCATCGGTACTTGAACCGCATCGCCATACACAGATGCAGAACTCGAATACACAAGCTTTTCTACATTGTGACGTGCACATGCTTCTAAGACATTAAACGTACCACCGATATTGACGTCGAATGCTGTACGTGGGAAGTCCTTGCAATGCAGCAACCACATAGCAGCGAGATGAAACACTATGTCCGCGTCTTTGATAGCAGCGTCCAAAATGTCAGGGTTTAATACATCTCCACCATATTCAAAGATGCGCACCCGCGGATCTTTCAACGCATACTTCAAGTTATCTGTTGAGCTGCGTGCAAAGTTGTCGTACACCACAATGTCTTTCACTTTAGTCGTGGTGAGCAGTTCAACAACATGGCTACCGATGAATCCGGCTCCGCCAATTACCAAGACGCTTTTTCCGTCGAGTTTAGACATTTCGTACGTCCTCAATTATCTCAATAAGTGTATCTGCAATTTCTTGTTGTTTTTCTGCAGCTAGTTCAGGCCAAATAGGAAGACTAAGTACTTCTTTAGCTGCTTGTGCCGTACGCGGTTTCATGTCGTACTTGCCTTCAAACACTGGCAATTGGTCTTGCGGTACAGGGTAGTAGACCATTGTAGCTATGCCGCGTTGCTTCATCTTGGCAGCAACCGCGTCTCTGTCAGTATCTTTCAATCGTATGGTATACTGATGGAACACATGGCCTTCAGCAATACTCGGCGTCACAATACAATCTGTTCCTGCAAACATATCATTGTAGCGCTGAGCCACATGACGCCTTTGCATATTCCATTTTTGAATGTAGTTGAGCTTCACATTCAAAACAGCCGCTTGCATGGCATCTAAGCGAGAATTGTAGCCAATCATCTCGTTGTAGTATTTGTGCTGACCACCATGTGCTCGCAACTTTCTACACAACACAGCAACATCATCACTGTTCGTTGTTATCAATCCGCCGTCACCATATGCACCTAAATTTTTGGTGGGAAAGAATGAGAACGCATTAGCGATTCCAAACGAGCCCGTTTGCTTGCCATTGTACGTGGCACCAAAAGACTGCGCACAATCCTCAACAACTTCGATGTTGTGTTTTGCAGCAAGAGCCATCAATTCCGTCATGTTTACCGGTTCACCATATAGATGTACTGGTATGATGGCTTTTGTTTTACTCGTTATAGCACCTTCAATCGCAGCTACGTCAATGTTGAATCCGTCTGTCACAATATCAACGAATACCGGTTCTGCGCCGACACTGCATATTGATTCTGCCGTTGCAAAAAAGCTGAAGGGTGTTGTGATGACTTCGTCGCCAGCACCTACTCCTGCGGCTCGCAAGGCAATTACAAGAGCGTCGGTACCTGAATTGACGCCAATAGCGTGTTTCACGCCAAGGTGTTCTGCTACACGTTCTTCGAACTGGGCTACAGTTTTTCCGAGAATAAAAGCACCAGATTCTAAGACTCCGCTAATTGCTTCGTCGATTTCTGAACGAATAGAAGCGAGCTGTGGTTTGAGGTCGAGGATAGGGATCATTTCAGTGCTACCTACGATTTCAAAAACGAATGTTTGTTCTTTGATGAAACAGCAATGTCAGACGTTCGAAGCCTATGGCAAAGCTCTATTGAAGGTCTTGCGTCAGACAAACCGTAACCTCCACCGTTGAGAATGTCTTGATATACAACAGTGTGCAAATCAGCAAAACCGGAGCTAAACTCTACCTCTTCTCCGTCTATCGTGATACTGCGGAACGTTTTTTGTCCAGCGTCCTTGCACGATTGTGGCAACGTGGCTGCATCTACAGATAAGAACCAGCGAACACGCGCCTTTTCAAGCTGCAGGTATCCAGCTGTGGTTGTGTCTGATGATTCGTGTAACTCAACCTTTTCAACTCTTCCGAAAATCCATGAAAGCATGTCAAAAAAGTGAATTCCAATATTCGAGACCAATCCACCTGAACGGGTAACATTCCCTTTCCACGAAATTAGATACCAGGCTCCACGCGAGGTAATGTACGACAAGTCTATATCGTGTACTTGATCCGTGTTTTCAAAGCGCTTCTTCAGTGCAACAATTGTCGGATGAACTCGCAGCTGCAAAACATTGTACACCTGTTGCCCGGTCTCAGCTTGTAAGTCTTCCAATGCGTCAATATTCCACGGATTCAGCACGAGAGGCTTTTCGCAAATTGCGTCCGCACCAACCCGAAGTGCTGTACGAATATGTGCATCGTGCAGGTAGTTTGGGGAGCAAATGGACAAGTATTTCACACTCGGTTCTTCATCGATACGACGCAGTTTTTCCAAGTGTCGATCAAACCGTTCAAACTCAGTAAAGAACTTACACGCCGGGAAGTAGGAGTCCATAACACCAACCGCATCGTGCGGGTCTAGTGCTGCAACAAGTGAATTCCCCGTTTCAGAAATTGCTTTCATGTGTCTTGGCGCTATGTATCCAGCAGCACCTGTTAATGCAAACGCTATGTTGGATTGTTGCATCAAGCTTTCCAGATATCGTCTTTTTTGTTTCCTGTTCCAGGATAAGAGTTACGTGTATCTACAATAAGCTTAGACCATTTTTCCAGTTCGGTGTAGTTCAAGCTCTTGTGATTTGTGACTATCACTGCAACATCGTAAGATTTCACGACATCGGAATTCCAAGCCACAGACTTCTTGCCTCCCCATCCCGGGTGGTCGTCCAATTCTGGCACAACCGGCACATAGGGATCGTAGTAGTCAACATGAGCGCCATACTTTTCGAGCAACTCCATCACGGCAAATGATGGCGACTCGCGCATGTCATCAACATCGGGTTTGTACGCCAATCCAACACACAACACTCGTGAGTTGTTCAGAGACTTATTGTGTGAGTTCAACGCCTCAAACACGCGAGAAACCACAAAATTCGGCATTGAGGTGTTAATCTCACCAGCCAGCTCAATAAATTTTGTGTTAACACCAAATTCGCGAGCTTTCCATGTGAGATAAAACGGGTCAATGGGAATACAGTGTCCACCCAAGCCAGGGCCAGGATAAAACGGCATGAATCCAAAAGGTTTTGTTTTTGCTGCTTCAATGACTTCAAAAACATCTATATCCATTTTGTGGAACACCATTTTCAGCTCATTTACAAGCGCGATGTTCACCGACCTAAAGATGTTTTCAAGCAACTTCACAGCTTCGGCAGTTTTGCTGTCAGAAACCGGTACAGTTTGTACGATGACAGACGAATACAGTGCATCTGCAAGCTTCAATGCAACCTCACCGTCTCCCCCAACAACTTTTGGAATTGTTGAAGTCACGAAATTTGGGTTACCCGGATCTTCTCGTTCTGGACTGTATGCCAAAAAGAAGTCCTCTCCAGCAGTCATACCAGAGGCATCTTCGAGAATTGGTTTGATCAGCTCGGTTGTTGTACCAGGCCAAGTGGTTGACTCAAGGATTACCAGCTGTCCTTTTTGAAGGTGAGGGCTGATAGACTTTGTTGTCTCTACCACATAGCTCATGTCGGGCTGACGATATTTATCGAGTGGTGTAGGCACACACATTATCACAACATCTGCATCCTGCAACAGAGCAAAGTCTGTACCGACTGTACAAGAGTCACTAGCAGCAATGCCATTCATGATATTTGGACCAATATGCTTGATATAGCTGCGACCTTCTTGCAAGCAATCTATTTTCCGTTGATCAACATCTACACCAATTATTGGAAATCCTTTCGAGAGGAATGACCATAACAGCGGTAAGCCAACATATCCCAACCCAACAATTCCGACGGTGTAGTTGCGGCTTTCAATTTTCTCAAGTAAGTCTGTGATCATAGTTGAATCCATTAGGAGTTGCAGTAAATCTCAGTCCTGTGCCTCTTCAGCGCTGCGTGCATCCCACAACACAAGAGCATTCTCAATATCTAAATTGTCATATAGTTTCCGGAACTCAATTTCATCGAGAACCAGCGTGCGAATTTTTCTCTGAATTGCAGCTTCGGTTTTGCGCGTGTATCTGTCCAAATAATCGCTATCAACTTTGCCCACAAGCACCAAGTCGATAATGCCACTGTCCTTGCCATGCGCGTAATCACCCGTAACATACGCGAGCCGAATATCTCCGAGTTTGCGAATAAAGTACTGAACCTTGTCGAGCCCTAAAAACTTGCGAACAAGACTCTGTATGTCCGAAAACAACGGGTGCGATTCGTTGGCATAGTACTCTTTTGTCCTGCCTTTTGCGCTGTTGGACAACAGTCCTGCTTCCGTCAAACGATTGAGTTCTACCCGAACTCCATTTGTAGATTCGTTAAATTCCTCAGACAACTCTCGCAAATAGGCCCTCGTACCAGAGTTCATAAAGAACTTTAGTAATAGTTTTACTCGGGTTTTAGAGGTTATTAGCGAGTCTAGCATGTGTGTTGCAAGCCCGTAAAAGGCTACTCTCAAGTCATTTTATAGCTTCTATGAAGCAAATATGCAAACAAACGTCATACATTACAACCTTTTACGAGTATTTATTTTACTCGTATATTGTCATGGTACAGATCTCTTTTGCACAACAATGCGATCCGGAGCTTCACAATGGAATCTATTGGCCTTATCACGTATGATACTACCCACCTAAAGACTGAGCAGTTTCTGCTAGGCACTACAGTAACAGACAAAGACTACACACTATATGCCTTGCCGTTTGTACAGCGCAAGCCGCGGAAAGTGCTTTTTCAGCACCGCCCTAATCAAACCCAAGCAGCTCATTCACGGTCCTTGGCTGAGTACCTCGAGATTCCATACAAGAAAGTCGCGGAAGACACAGACATTGATAATCACCATGATCTCTACATCGTGTTAGGAGCAGGCATCCTATCTGCCGACTTTGTTCGTGGTAAAAAGATTCTCAACATCCATCCTGGCGTAATACCGGCAAGCAGAGGCCTCGATTCTTTTAAATGGTCTATAGTAGACAACAAGCCACTTGGAGTTAGTATGCATTACATTGATGAGGAAGTGGACGCTGGTGAACTCATTTCCGTAGTTCCTACTCCTGTTTTTGTGGAAGATACTCTTGACTCTCTCGCGCGGAGGCACTACCAGATTGAAATGGATCTGCTTTGCGACTTTGAAAAAGCAATGAACAATCGTTCCAACCCATTTGAAGGGATAGAAATTGGTGAAGCTAGAATGAGAATGCCCCTAAGCATTCAAGAGACGCTCTCACAGACTTTTGAAGAATACAAAAGTAAGCATGCATGTAATTCGTGACCTACGAATTTTTCACGTGCTGAGCGCAAAGAGGCGTTCCGGCCGACAAATTAACGTCAGCGCGAGCACGCAAAATGTCTTGATAGTTGCGTGGGTGCAATCCATCTCCGGGTCGTATTACGCGAGTGTTCTGTGTCGTAAACGCTTCGCCAGCCTTGATGTCTTCAACTACGTAGATTGATCTCTTGAATCTTAGTGACGAGGTTTCTCCAGGTTGGACAGTGACCTCAGAAGTCCCCAGAGCTTGCCAGGCGCGTATTGCCTCAGCACGCATTGCCGAGAATTCTTGCGGGGTTAGCGAAAAGGCTTCGTCAACGTCGTTGCTGCCCCGATCTAATACAAAGTGCTTTTCAATGCAACGAGCTCCTACGGCCACCGCTGCAATAGGCACGCCCATTCCGAGGGTGTGATCGGACAAGCCAACTGGTATGTCAAATTTCTGCTGCAGTGTGGCAATGCTCTTGAGATTCGACTCGCGCGGATCGGCAGGATAGCTGCTCGTGCATTTCATGAGTACGAGCTCTGTACAACCAGAGGTCTGCAATACATCAACTGACTCATCTATATCGATCAGCTCGGAGAGTCCAGTTGACATCACAATTGTACGGCCAGTAGCAGCTGCTGCTTCCAGCAACTCCACGTAGTTGTTTTCGAAGGAGGCAATCTTGTAGGCTGGCAAGTCAAATTGTTCCAAAAACTCGACTGCAGTGGGGTCAAAGGGCGTCGACATCGGGATCATGCCGCATTCTCGTATATGCGCAAAGAGCTCCTCGTGCCATTCCCAAGGTGTGTGCGCTTGTTCATACAGGTCATACAGAGTCCTGCCATCCCACAACGAGTTGCGATCTCGAATAGAAAAGAGTCCACCTTCGGCTCGTATTGTCAGCGTATCGGGTGTATATGTTTGCAGTTTGAATACATCGGCTCCACTCCTTGCAGCAGCATCGATGCTATTGTGCGCTCGCTGTATGTCTCCATTGTGATTACCAGAGAGTTCAGCGATAAACACTGGATGTTGTGTGTTGTCGGCAATGCGCTCAAACAGAGTCTTCGTCACGGTGCACCTTCTCAATTTTTAGCGTGTATGTGTGTCCGTTTAATTCAAACCAGGCGGGATATCTTTCATTGTCAACTACGCGCAACAACGCAAACTGATCCGCAATTGATTTGTGCACATCCAAACGCGAGTCTGCGGCTGAGCGTTTGCGAAAATATGTAGGTTCACCTTTTTGAGGAGTGAGGGATATATTCGGATACATGTCTATCAAACGATCAGCCAACTGACGCATAACAGAACACAGTTCGTCTCGCAATTCCTCTATTAGCTGGTGCGGCTCTGTTTTCAACACTTCTGTTGCCAACACAGGTCCTGCATCAATTTCAGCAGTTGCTTCAATTGCTGAAACTGTTATCTCGTTCTTGCCCTCCAATACCTGCCATGTGAGTGGTGACCACCCTCGACCTTTAGGAAGAGCGCTTGCATGGATGACCACATTGTGCGTGTTCAGATGCGTTTCCGTGAACTTTTGCTCACAAGACATCAGAAACAGCAAGTCACCCTTCACAATGTGTTCTACTTTGTGAACCAAACGAGCATGTACATGGGTATTACGCCACTCATGTACCCAAGCTTCCGCATATGGCACCATCCAAGAAGTTGGATTGTCGATCAAAATTTGAATGGTCATGCAATTCCCACAATCTGTTGCCACAATTCCATTTTTTTAGTGTATGCCGTGAGAGTTGTTGCGCTGTGCTCTTCTGACACGCCTGTCTCATATACAGCAACTATCATATCGACGTATCTCCGTATGGCTTCTAGTGTAACCTCACCTATTCCGGACACATTCTCACACTTTAGTAATGAAGCGTAATTCTGTTCTTGGTTGTCCGCAATTGTACCACAACACATTGGTGCACCAACAACGAGGCTCTCGAGTGCAAATGTACTCGCAGAACACACCACCAATCGCGCATTTGCGATGTGTGCTGCTAGGGCCGATGCGTTGAGGGTGGGCGGAACGAGTTCGCTAATTTCAACCACATTTTCCTTTCCGAGCTTCTTT
>JAUHYX010000236.1 GCA_030426285.1 bacterium | reverse complement strand
ACGTACTGAGTAACAAGTAATACAATATCGATATGAGTACACAACTGCGCAGAGAAAAAGATAAAATTCGCCGCCGCAAACAAATCATGAAGGCCGCCCGCAAGCTGTTCTTCAAAAAGGGTTTTCGCGGCACGAGCATGGATATGATTGCTTCTAAATGCCAACTCGCTAAAGGCACTCTTTATTTGTATTTCGCCAATAAAGAAGACTTGTATATCTCACTTGTTGAAGATGGTATTCAAGTTCTCGGCGATATGATGGAGGAAGCTTTGTGCGGCGTGCAAGGAGTTGAAGAGCAGCTGATGACGATGGCGCGCACTCACTTCAGGTACACGGTTGAACATAAAGAATACCATTCCATTCTCACGCACCTAACAGCGGGAGATGTGTCTGAAATCTGCAAAAAAGTTGATTCTGAAAAACTAGCCCATATGCAGGCGCTCGAACGCACGCAGTTTATGAAGGCTGTACAGTTTATTCAGGCGGCAATTGACAGTGGTGAATTCCGCGCCGACCTCGATCCGTTGAAGTCTATGATGATGATCTGGATGAGTGTCTCCGGCGCTATTCTTCAGTGTAATAATATGGGTGTGAAAAAGGCGCATATGCACGATTTAGGTGCTGCATGCCCGAGCCCAGAAGAGTTTGTACTCGATATCGTTCGTACATATATCCGCGCGTTTCGCGCCGATACTCCCCAATGAAACAAAAATTGAAAAACTACAACTATCCTATATTCTCTAAGGTATTCCCCATGAAACCAACTGTTTGGCTTGGTGTGCTTGTTTTCGCAATTGTGATGGTGTCGTGTTCGACAGATGATTCAAGCGGAGATTCTGCTATGGATCAAATGAGTGTAACTGATAAGATTGCAATGCTGAAAGGTGAAAAGGCAGACCTTGAAGCACAAATTGCTGAGTTAGAAGCCCAACTGCCCCCAGACACAAATCGCCGACTCGTGCCGATTACTGTATCTGAAGTGCAAACCGGAACACTGCGTCACTTTGTTGATGTGCAAGGTACGGTTGAGTCGGATAACAATGTTCTCGTGAGCCCGCAACGTCAGGGTGTTGTCACGAAGGTACTTGTTGACGAAGGCCAACGCGTGAGCGAGGGGCAAGTACTTGCACAAATGGATGACAGCGCATTGCAACTACAGTTACAAGAACTCGAAACACAACTCGGTTTTGCACAAACCTTGTTCGAAAAACAACAGCGTGTATATGATAAGAACGTCGGCTCTGAAATTCAGTTCCTTGAGGCCAAAACGAATCTTGAAACATTGCAGCGCCGTAAGAAAACGATTGAAAAAGAGATCGACTACATGCGCATTCGCGCACCGTTTGCAGGTGTGGTAGACCAAGTGATAATCAAGGTTGGTGAAGCAGCTAGCCCTGGTCGTGGTATTGCCCGCGTGGTGAACCCAAGCAACCTGCAGGTGAAGTCAATGATTTCTGAAAAGTTCATCGGTAAGCTCGATCGCGGCGACGATGTAGAGCTCGTATTCCCGAATTCAGGCGATACATTGCGCCGCAAGATCACGTCTGTTGGACAGAGCATTGACCCGGTAAACCGCACCTTTGATGTGTTCGTGTCGATCCCAACAACAAACAAGATTCGCCCCAACATGCTCTGCGTAGCACGCTACAATGATATCACCAAAGAAGATATTGTTACCGTGCCTCTCAATGCTATTCAAGATGACAACAACGGACAGTTTGTGTACGTGGTATCGTTAGACGAAGAAGGTCAGGAAATTGCGGTGAAACGCAGAGTTGAAACTGGGCTGTCATACCGCGACACTATCGAAATTATCGAAGGAGTGCAGGCTGGTGACAAGCTTGTTACTACCGGCTTTCAGTTCCTTTCTGAGAACGCAGCAGTGCAGGTGATGTAGTATGAAAAAAGCATTTAAACCAACCTCATGGGCGGTGGACAACAAAGTAAGCGTGTTTGTGCTTACGATGATCCTCGGTATAGCCGGCTTGATAGCCTACAACGGCTTGCCAAAGGAACAGTTTCCCGAAGTGGTGATTCCAACAGTATATGTTGGTACGCCGCATCCGGGAACGTCGCCCGAAGACATGGAAACGCTGATAACCCGCCCGATCGAGAAGCAATTGAAGTCGCTCAGCGGTGTGAAGAAAATCACGAGTAATTCTATTCAAGATTTCTCTGCCATCACCATTGAGTTCCAAACCGATGTAGAGCCGAGTATTGCTAAGCAACGTGTATCTGACGCGGTTGACAAAGCCATGAAGGATCTTCCCAATGATTTGGAACAAGATCCCAATGTCATGGAAGTGGATTTCTCAGAGTTCCCCGTTATGGCAATCAATGTTTCAGGTGACTATGACAACGACGACCTCAAGCGATTCGCAGAGGATATTCAAGATCGCGTTGAGTCGTTCAAAGAAATCACTCGTGCTGACTTGATTGGTGCACTTGAAAAAGAAGTACAGGTAAACCTAGACCTGTACCGCATCCAAGCTGCTGGCATCAGTTTTGAAGATGTGCGCAAAGCAATTGCCAATGAGAACATTAACATAGCCGGTGGTGAAATTAATGTCGACAAACTCGAACGCACCCTGCGAGTAGTTGGTGAATATGACGACGTTCGTCAGATTCAAGACATCATCGTGCGTAGCTCGCGTACAAACCCGATCTACCTGCGCGACATTGCCGATGTAGAATTTACATATGCCGATCAAAAGAGCTTTGCGCGCTTGAATCGCGAACCAGTTATTGCATTGAATGTGATCAAGAAATCAGGTGAAAACCTCGTTGAAGCGGCCGATAAGATCTACGAAGTGATTGAGGAAATGAAGGCCACCGTGCTTCCTCCAGACGTAAAGGTCACACTCACAAATGACCTGTCCGTTGCTACGCGCGTAAACCTAGCTGAACTCATCAACTCGGTAGTTATCGGCTTTATCCTCGTAACGGTTGTGCTCATGTTTTTCATGGGCGTACAAAACGCAATGTTTGTTGGTATTGCCGTTCCGCTTTCGAGTGCCATTTCATTTATGTTTATGCCACCACTTGAATTCACATTCAATATTGTGGTGACATTCTCCTTCTTGCTCGCACTGGGTATTATTGTCGACAATGCCATTGTGGTAATTGAAAATACGTACCGTTTGCACACGCAAGAAGGTATGGACTTGCATGAGGCTGCCAAAGAAGCTGCTGGTGAGGTGTTTTCACCAGTTCTCTCTGGTACACTCACAACGCTTTCGCCATTTGTGCCACTGCTGTTTTGGCCGGGTATGATTGGTGAATTCATGATGTTTATTCCAGCCATCTTGATTATCACACTCACGGCTTCGTTGTTTGTGGCATTTATCATCAATCCGGTTTTTGCAGTTCAATACATGGAACGCAAAGAGAGCAAAAACAACCGCGGATTCTTTATCACGGTTGGCGTGCTGATTGGTCTTGGTGCCCTCATTCTGCTTAGTGGTTCGCCAATGTTGGGCAATTTGCTCATTATGTTGGGGATTCTAGGGGTGCTCAACAAGTTCGTTATCACGCCTTGGATGATTGAACCATTCCAGAACACGCTGCTACCAGCGGTGATGAATATGTATCGTGGCTTGTTGCAATTTGTGCTGAAAGGCTACAGACCAATCTTGACGTTGATAGCAGCGTTCATCATACTAATTGGTGCTGTTTCAGGCTTTATTGGCACTGCAGGTGAGCCAGAATTGTTTCCGCAGTCGGACCCGAACTACATCTACGCATATATTGAACTGCCTATTGGTACGCGAGCTCCTGTTACAGATTCTGTAACGCAGATAGTTGAGAATCGCATATTTGATATCCTCGGCGATAACAACCCGCTTGTGAAATCTGTGATTTCCAATGTTGGTATTGGCGCAGGTGACCCACAAAACCCCGATCGCAGCGTACAGCCACAGAAAGGGAAAGTTACGGTTGCGCTCGTAGAATATGCGAAGCGAAATGGAGCTTCTACGGCAGACTTGCTAACGGAAGTGCGTGAGAAAATTGCGAATCTTCCGGGTGTACGAATTGCTGTTGACAAAGAAAACAATGGTCCACCAACCGGTAAGCCAATCAATATTGAGATTGCTGGTGATGACTTTGATGAATTGGTTGCACTTTCAGAACAGGTACGCTACCTATTGGTTGATTCTCTGAATATTCAGGGTATTGAGGACTTGAAGTCTGACTTGGAATTGAGTAAGCCAGAAATCATTGTTGAGATTGACCGCGAAAAGGCGAATCAAGAAGGTATTTCTTCTGGTCAAATTGGCTCAGCGTTGCGTACCTCAATTTTCGGTCTCGAAGTGTCGAAATACCGCGAAGGTGAAGAAGAGTATCCAATTCAGGTACGCATCAAAGAAGAACAGCGTCAAGATCTTTCATCGCTTATCAACATGCCACTCACGTTCCGCGAGATGAATGGGACATTCCGTCAGGTACCGATTTCAGCAATTGCGGATGTGCGTTTTCAGAATACCTACGGCGGTATTAATCGCCGTGATCTCAAACGCGTTATTACGCTCGGCTCGAATGTGCTGCAAGATTACGGTGCGGGGAATGTGAATGCAGAAATACGAAAAGTACTAGAAGACTTTCATGTTCCGGCCGGGTACTCAATACGTCAAACTGGTGAACAAGAAGACATGGAAGAAACAAATGCATTCCTCGGAACTGCATTTGGCTTTGCAATTCTTCTCGTGTTTTTCATTCTCGTTACACAGTTTAATTCAACTATTAAACCAATAATCATCATGACCACCATCATCCTCAGTATTGGAGGTGTGTTCTTCGGATACTTTGTAACCGGAATGACCATGTCGGTGGTGATGTCTGGAGTGGGAATTATCGCACTCTCCGGAATTGTGGTGAACAATGGAATCATTCTTTTGGATTTCTTCCATATATTGAAGAAAGAAGGTATGCCGCTTAAAGAGTCTGTTATTGAAGGAGGAGCCGTTCGTTTTACCCCTGTAATGCTGACAGCTTCCTCAACGGTCTTAGGGCTTGTACCATTGGCCATTTCACTGAACATCAACTTCTCTACCCTATTGTCAGACTTAGATCCGCAAATATTCTTTGGAGGAGACAGTTCTGCCTTCTGGGAGCCATTCAGTTGGTCCATTATTTTCGGGCTTTCTTTTGCAACGAGCATTACGCTGCTGATCGTTCCTGTACTTTACTATCTCACCAAACGATTTGAGATGTGGTTAAATGAAAAGATTTCAGG
>JAUHYX010000235.1 GCA_030426285.1 bacterium | reverse complement strand
GCGTAGCTGGCGAGCAAACGCCAGAAACTACTACGCGGTAAGTGCCAGCTTCGCTTGTTGTCACTGCGCTGACAGTGAGCGTAGCTGAAGTTTCATCTGCGATATCAGCACCATCTTTCTGCCATTGATATGTTAAGTCATCACCCTCAGCAGTGACAGCGAGCGTGAGCACATCACCTACACAGAGTTCCTGATCTGTTGGTTCAGATGTGATTTCAGGCAATTCCTGAATCTCAACTGTAGCAGAACTAGACTGCACAACGTCACAAATACTCTGAACTACTACATGATATGTACCTTCATCATCTGTAGAACTAACCACAGAATAGGTATTGCTTGTTGCGTCCGCAATTGGAGTGTTGTTCAGATACCATTGGTATGTGAGCCCATCGCCGTCGGCGTCTACCGACAGTTCCAGGAGTTCACCTTCACACAATTCTTGATCTTGAGGTTGGACAGTAATGTCGGCCAGTTCATTGACATCAACAATTGCAATGTTGCTCTCAGTTGCTGGCGCGCAGATCCCAGAGACTACAACTGTATATGCACCTTCTTCGGCCGTTGTCATGTTTGAAATCGTCAATGTTGCAGTAGTTTGACCAGGAATATCAGTGCCATCTCTGCGCCATTGGTATTGCAACTGGTCGCCACTAGCTGTCACGCTCAAAGACAGTTCATCACCTTCGCACAACGTCACATCATCAAGTGGAGAATCAATTGATGGTTGTTCCAAGATTGTAAGCACTGCAGCGTCACTCTCAACGCCGGGTAGACATTGTCCGTCTACTTCAACTGAATATTGACCTTGGTCAGACAATTGCAGGCCTACGATAGTATATGCTTGCATAGTCGCACCAGTTATAGGCGTACCATTTTTCTTCCACTGATAGGAGATACTCGCTCCAGTGGCTTCTACTTCAAATGTTATGTTTTGACCCTCACAAACAGTAGCATCCAATGGATGCAATGCTATGCTAGGTTTCTCAAGTACCGTCAAGTACACTTGAGCTGATGTGACACTTGGTTCACATGCACCAATAACTTCGACCCAATACCAGCCTGCATTGGTAGTCTGAACTGTTGTTAGGGTAAGCGTGGAACTGTTTGCACCTGCGATAGATCCAGTGGTTGTGAACCATTGGTATGTGAGGTTGTGTCCCGTCGCTTCAACACTAAACATGGCGTCTGTGTCTTCACAAGCTTCTGTAGCAATTGGATTTGACACGATTCGAGGAATCTCATTGACTGTGAGAACAGCAACAGCAGATTCAACGGCAGGTTCACATTCACCCTCTATTTCAACTGTATAGTTTCCAACATTAGAAAGTTGGACAACTGCAATGGTGTATTCAGGTGCAGTAGCTCCTGGAATTTCAACCCCATTGTGTTTCCATTGATACGAAATGTTAGCACCGGTAGCAGCCGCTGTGAATGTTGCAGTTGAAAGCTCGCATACTTCAATGTCTACTGGGTCCAACGTGACAAGAGGTTGTTCCAATACAATAAGTGCCGCCGTTGCTGAAGTTGTTGGCGCGCAATTGCCAGAAATTGTGACCGTGTATACACCTGCATTGGCTGCTTGTACATTCGAAAGAGTGAGGACACTGCTGTTGTCGCCCACTGGATTGCCGCCTTCGTCAGTCCACGCAAATGTCAATCCATCACCTTCGGCCTCAACTTCAAATTCTGCTGTCAACGTAGCGCATGTGACCACAGATGTTGGTGCTCGAGAGATAGTCGGTGCGCGTTCAACAGTCAGAGTTGCTGGGTCTGACTCTACGACGCCGCATTCATTTGTAAACAACAAGCGGTACTGATTGCCATCATGGGCACTTGATACCATTGAAATTGTCAACGTTGAAGTCGTTGTTCCACTTATGTTGGGAGTGTCAGACAGACCCATCCAACCAGAACCATCGTTTTCTTGCCACAAATATCCCAAACTTACGTCCGACGTAGCATCTGCAGTAAATACTACACTTTGTTGTTCACAGGTAGTTTCATCTGCTGGGTGTGCATACACTTGTGGTGTGTCGGTAACTTCAAGTATCACTACTTGTTGCGCGCTGCCACAACCATTGAGTCCGACCACCGTTACGCGATACTGACCCGCATCTGCCACCGATATATCTGCATCGGTAAACGTGTTGGCAGCAGCTACAGGGACCCAGAATGTGCCATTGAATTTTTCAATGAGATACGAGTCTATATCCCCTGATGCATTCACCGTGATTGTCCACGCTGAACCTACACATATCGGCGAACCAGACGTTGTAACATTTGTAATTGCTGGCGGCTCGATTACGTCCACATGAATATTGTTGCTAGTCGCCGGAGGTGGACAATCTCCGTACGCTTCGTAGCGATAGTAACCTTCAGAGCCATTTGGCCCAATGGTTGCTTGTGTTGAGTAGGTTGCACCAGTTGCGCTTGCTATCTGGTGCCATGGCGCATTGCCAGTTTCGCTGTAAAACCACTGAAATGAGTCAGCGTCTTCTGTGTTGGAGGTAAGCGTGAATTGCGCATCTAAGCAAGGTTCTTGGTCGGAAGTAGGCCCTGCTATACTCGGAGCTTCCCCAATCTCTACTCTAATCTGGGCGGTACTGACAGCATTAGGACAGTCTGTAGTTGAAACCTCAGCCCAGTAATATCCACTTTGAAACGATTGAAGATTATTGATTTCAAATGTGCTTGTTGTTGTTAGGGCCGGTGGTTGCACAGATACACTGTTGTCATAACCTTGCGTGCCACTGAAAAACCATTCGATACTTACGTCTGTACCAGAAGCAGTAACGGTAAACGTTTTGCTCTGTCCGGCACACATTTGTAGGTCTACGTTTGGTTCAAATGAGAGAATCTGTGCCGGATCAGCTACTTCTATAAAGTATGTCGCTGAAGTAATACCAGGGCACGCTCCATCGACAACAACTCTGTATGTAGTTGTTGTTGTGATTGCGTCTACAGCAATTGTATTCGATGCTTCTGTTGTCGGTGTCCAACCAAAGCCCGTATTATATTGCCAAGCATAAGATGGTGAGGAGCCTGTAACAGAAACACTTAGTGTAGTAGATGAACCTGCACACAAAACAAGGTCGGTATGTGCATCACTCAACAGCTCAACTGGCCCAAGAACGGTCACTGCCGCAGAAGTGCTAACGATGTTGCCATTCTGTGCATATGTTGCTTCAATTGTTATCGTCTCGCCGATGTAAGAGTCGTCAATTCCAGACCATGTATACGATGTTTCTGGATGTGAGACTGTCGCAAAATCTGTATATGCACCACCGATAGAGTATGACAATACAATATCCGAAACACCCGTCTTTTCCCACTCTATGAGCAAGTCCTCACCAGCACAAATTGTCGTAGCAGTGGTTGGAGTTGTGATTTCTAGGAGTTCTGGTAAGAATTGGAACTTAAACAGGTAGGCATCTTTCAAACTCTCATAATCTTCATCTATAACACCACTTGTTGTCGGGAAATTCGAAGACGATGTGCCACCAGAAATGTAAGTGGTGTAGTTGGATATAGATCGGCTGATCGACACTTGTTTAAAATCTGTTAGAACATCGAGTGGTAAATCGTCATTGACATCATTGCTACTTCCACCAAAGTAAGAAGCATATTTTAGATCTTGGTCCTCATTTCCATCGGGAGAGATTCTCAACAGAAACAAGTTCTCACCAGAGCTCGTCATGCTCGACTGGTATGCTCCTGGCGTCGTTTGCAATCCACTAGAGGACAGCGTGCTACCAACAATGTAAACTTCGCCAGTCGAAGTATTCACAGATACATCATGTGCCTTTTCAGAACTACCTTCACCATAGAAGGTGGAGTACAATAACCCAGAAGTACCCTGGGACATATCAAGTATCGTTAGAAATGCATCAGTATTTCCAGCTGCAGTAGTGTCCATTGCGCCGGCAGTATATGGAAACAAAGTATTGCCTGTCGGGGCCTGATGATAGCCAACAATGTAGGCTGTGTTGCCATCGACAAACAGACTGGTTCCAGATTCTTTGTATGCTGTTTCTATGAACGTACTATAGAGTGCTTCTGTGGCTGTTGAGTTGAGTTTGACGAGATATGCATCTACATTGGGACTATTAACAGAATCTCTCTTGGCCACAGGGTCAAACGCATTACTGGTAGTTTGAAAATTGTTAACTCCAGCAACATAGAGGGTGTACCCGGTAATGTGGGCTTGACCTGAACCATTGACAAAAAGATCTAAGGCTGCATCTTCTCCATTTTTCCCGTATAAAGTAGAATACGTAAGGGAAGATGAGCCTGCATCGATTTTGGTAACAAAAATATCTGAAAACGACGCGTTGCTGAGGGTCTCGTCAACTACACCCGCAGTAACAGGGAAATCTGTGGAGTACGTCCTACCTGCAACGTAAATATCATTTGAGCTCGTTGCATCTACACTCGATGCAATGTCTGAACTTGTACCGCCCAAATACGTAGAAAATTCAAGGTCTGCCAAATCTGCATCAAAACGTGCGACGAATGCGTCATTGCCCCCTTGGTTCGAAGAGATTACTGGGTCTTGCGTTGGGAAATTAGATGAGGCAGTATATCCACAAACAAAAATATCACTACCTACTATGTCAATGCTCAGACCATAATCATCACCAGTTCCACCCAAAAAAGTTGCTGCTTGTAAGTTTGTTCCATCAGCCGAAACTTTGGACACAATAACATCGCTAGAGCCGGACAACGTCGTCTGATATGCTCCAGTTGTAGTTGTAAATAAACTTGAGCGAGTAAATCCAACTGTATAAACAAAGGTGCCTGCCGAATTGACTTGGGCATCGTAGTTCCCATCTGCAGCGTTCACATCATCCCCACCCATAAATGTGCTGAAGATGAGGGGGTCGATGACGAGTGGGAGGGTGGTGTCATAAGTGCCAACCGAGAACGTTACGGTTGGGGCTTGTGTACTTTCTGTGATGGTAAACGCGATGTCAACTGGAACGCGTGTGCCGTTGACGTCCTGATAGGCGAACAGTCCGGCGTGGTGAATTTCTCCCTGCGTTGTGGCAATGCGCAGTGTGGTGGCGTCTGGAGTGCTTACGTTGCTGGCATCATGTACGCGAAATGCAATGCTGGCAGGGTTTGCGCCCGGCTCAACAACAAAGTCGTAACGAGGCATGCCCTGGTCTTTGTACATCACCATGTCAACCCCCGGCCATACGGCACGAGCCGTAAAAGAGTCGTAGCGCTTTACGCCGGTAGCCCAGTGCTTGCGATCGCCCACAAAATAGTTGTATG
>JAUHYX010000234.1 GCA_030426285.1 bacterium | reverse complement strand
CTTGTATGTGTGTTGTTATGATTGTTGTGTCTTTGAAGTCTTAAATAATTGCTTGCGCAATACATGGATCATGCTTGGCAAAATGAGCATTGTGGCAAGTCCTGAAACGGCCATAATACTCGCCAAGAAGAAACCAACGGTTTTGTATGGCATCAGAGGCGCGAGCAGAAGTGGCATGAAACCAACTGCTACCACGATCACATTGCGAGTGATTGCACGAGCTGGTTCTTCGAACATGACGCCAACTGCATCTTTCCAGCTGCCTTTTTCTTTGTATGCTTCACGCGAGCGCTGCAAAAAGTGAATTGCGAAGTCGACTGCAAGTCCTAGGGACAGGGAAGAGAGCACGGCAATTGGCATGTCGTAGTCTTTGCCAACAAAACCGACAATACCATAGATGATGGCGATGGTTGCTGTTAGCGGGATCATGGCCAAAAGTCCCCATAGTACACTGCGGAATAGAATGCTCATGAGAATAAGAACGACTACAAAACTACTGATGAAGGACTCAAACATTCCCGTCACCATTTTGTCTTGCCACACAACATTGAGATATGTCAAACCTGCCCATTTGTGTGTAATACCAGCTGGGGCGGGATTAGTGGCAAAAAATTCATCTACACTCTCGAGTGTGTGCTCCATCACCAAGTTGTCACCTTGTTTCAATTGCACCCAAATATTGGCTTTGTCATACGACGGGGTCACGAGGTGGAACAAGTCTTGCGGCTTGTGACTGTTTTGGAAAGAAATGAGTGTTTGTGCGACAGCATCAGACGTCTGTGGAATACTGTAGTATGAAGAGTCACCTTCGAACAATTCTTGATGCACCTTTTTCACAATGTCTGTGACAGAGTTGCTCTTGCCAACTTCGCCGGTAGAAATCAAGTGTTGTTGCAGTTTTTCGATATATGCGAGTACTTCCGGCTGCTTAAATGTTTGGCCGGCACCGCTGAGAGAAGCAACCGCATCTGCTGCGTCGAGCCACATATCATAGTGCTGATCTTCTGCATCATCAGCTTCATATTCGAATTCATCAGCAATGAATGCCACTGCTTCATCGGCAGTTGAAGCGTTGTCGTTGGTGGCTGACACAATGCCTGCAGCGAGAGATTGTACTTCGGGAGCATCGGCAAACATTTCTGACACAATTGCGGTTGCTTTTTGCTGAATTTCGCTGACTGTTGGCTGCTCAACTTCTGCACCTTCCAGCACCAGAAATGCCTCATATGTTCCACCGAAGTGACTGTTCAGCACTTTATCAGCTACGCGGATTTCGTGATTGTCTTCAAACCAGTTTACAGGGTTGTCATTGATCACAATTTGCGACATGCCGTATGCAGAAACAGCAATGAGAATACTCGCCACACCAATGATAGCCTTCGAACGCTTGTACGTCATGGTGCCAATCCAGTGCAAATGACGGGCAATAAACGACTCGTGTTCATGCGCCTCATTGGCAGGCGTGAGTCCAAAATTATTGAGCGTTTCTTCACTCATCATCGCGATATAGGCCGGAACAAATACGATGGTGAGGAACCATGCCAACAGAATACCAAATGCTACAAAAATTCCGAATACTTGTACCGGTGGAATTGGCGCGAGAGCCAATGAAGCAAAACCAGTTGCAGACGTAATAGATGTAAACAACATTGGCTTGTACAAATGGTGCATTACTTGTTTAAGAGTTTCTTTGCGATTGCGCGTTTTTTGGTACAGATCAAAGAACTCAGAGAGAATATGCACCGAGTCCACCACGGCAATAGGCATAAGGAAAATTGGTATCATCGAACTCATAATGTGAACCGTGTGTCCAGTTCCAATCATAAGCCCCATCGTGATGATCACGGAGACCATAGCCACAATCATAGGACTGACAATGAGCTTCACATTCTTGAAGAACACGAGCATGAGAACAAATATTGCGCCCATAGCCAAAGGTGCAGAGATCGCCATTTGAATAAACATCTCGACGCCAAATGTGTCTTCAGCAACTGGAAGTCCAGTTATATGATACTCTTCATGTGTATCAAAAGACTCAATTTTCTCGAGCAGTGCCTCGCGCACTTGATAGGCAAATTTCTTCTCACTGATTGGAATATAGATAGCGAGTGCCATTCCATCTTCAGAAACCATGGTGCCGCGCAACAGCGGATTGTCGAGCGCCAAGTCCCGCACGCGCAGAGCTTCTTCTTGTGTTGTGGGCGGCTCTTTCATCAGCCACTCAAAGCGCACTTGGCCTAAGCCAGCTTGTTCAATTGCATCAACAGTTCCAGGCGCAATCAGGTTTTTCCCAACAACATGCAATTCGGGATCGTGTTCATCGCTGAGCGTCTTTACGAGTTCTGTGAGTTCGTGTACATGCTGAAGGGTGCTTGGCGTAAACGCACCGTACTCATTCTCTTCATCAACTACACCGAGAACTACGATGTCTTGTAGGTCAAATTCTTGTTTGATGTTGTTGTGAAACACGCGAACGTCTTCATTTGCAGGCAACATGTTTTCAGGATCTGTGTCGACCTGAACCAGGCTGATCAACGATCCAATAATCAATGTTAGCGCGACCATAATACCCGTAACAGTTTTCGGGTGATTGATCGAATAATTCAACAGAGAGTGGTTGTTCATAGTAGTGTGTTTAGTTTGAATTTGTATTGCAAAATAAGTCTTGTAGCGTAGTCAGCAGCGTTACGAAACGCTGGTCTTGAATGCTGTTGTACACAAAATTCGCGTCCTTGCGATGTGCCACAACCCCTTGGTTGCGGAGAATCGTGAGGTGCTGCGAAACATTTGCATTCGTGGTTTTTAGAGCTTCTGATAGTTCGCCCACCGTTTGCTCGCGTTCGAGGAGTTGACACATGATATTGAGGCGCATGGGATTTGAGAGGGACTTCAGCACAGCCGCGACATCGTCGATATGATTCTCTAATTCTGTCATTATGTTCCCTGTATCTCTTTAGAATTTAAGTATTCAAGCGTTTAATTAAATGCTAAAATACACAACGAAACAGAAACAACAAAATTGTTGCTGTTTCTGCGTATGAGATTTCGGGAGTTAGGAGCCGTTAGGTAGGTGGGTAGGGGAGGTGTACACCTCGTGGCTACACTTTGAACTTACCCAGAAGATCTTCGAGTTTGTGAATGTTGGCAACCAGGGCGTCGGACTCGTGACCGGCCTCAGACACTCTACTTGCCACTTCGTCGGCAGCGCTGCGAATTTGTGAAACGCGCTGACTGATTTCTTCACCAGAGAGGGCTTCACGTTCACCGGAAACGGCAATTTCAGTGATTTGGGCTTCAATGTTTTCGGCATTGTCAACAATGCTTTGCAGTGTCGTACCCGCTTTGTCGACACGAAGTATAGCCGCTTGCACAGCTTCTTCGCCCGTGTGCATTGCATCTACGGCGCTACGGGTCTCAGTTTGAATAGTACTTACCATGCCTGTGATTTGTCCTGTGGCCTTACTGGTTCGCTCAGCCAGTTTGCGCACTTCGTCTGCCACCACTGCAAATCCACGTCCTGCTTCGCCAGCTCTTGCAGCTTCAATTGCGGCATTGAGTGCTAGCAAATTCGTTTGATCAGCAATTTCATTAATCACACCAGCGATATTGCCAATCTCGGTGCTACTATTGCCGAGAATCTCAACATGACGTGCACTCTCGCGCACTACTTCTGCCAACTCACGGATACTGTCAATCGTATCTACAACAATTTCTGCGCCTTCATTGGCGGCAACTCCATTGTCGCGAGCGACCGTGGCGACGTCTTTTGCCGACAGAGCAGATTGCGTGAGACTGCCTACGATGCCTTGCATAAGTGACTCAATCTCCATGGCGAGAGATTGCTGATCTTGAACACTGTCCATCGCTGCTCGCGTTCGTTCCGTAATGCTTTCTACCCGCGTATCTGTTTCACCAATTGCTTGGTGAACTTCGGTGAGCATCGACTTAATGTTGTGAACAGCTTTTTCAAGCGCGGCGGCAATTCTGTGCATCTGTTCATTGCTGGCTTGACTCGCAAGACTTACAGTGAGATCTCCACTAGCAAACTCATCGATACCTTCGAGTACAATGCCAATACTAGCGCTGAGATCTTCTTTTTCTTTTGTCACTTTTTCATTCTCATCGCTCAGTTTTTGCGCTGCGGCATGCACTTCTTCAATCAACTCTTGATTGCGAGCGGCCATGGTATTGAATGCAGTTGCAACTACACCAATCTCATCGCGGCGATGTTCTTCGTCTAAACGCGAGCTAAAATCTCCTTCACTCATGTTTCGAGCTGCCTCGGCCAAATTCTTCAGCGGCGTGGAATACGTGCTGCCAATTCGCGAGCCAACAAACCAACCGAGCAATGCGATTACAATCACAGCGAAAACGATAATTTGAATGAGCTGTTCTGCAAAGTCTTCTGAGCTTTTAAACGCTTCTTGAGTGTCAATTTCTACACCCAGAACAAAGGGATACTGTTTGTCTTTGATATAGAGTCCGAAAATTTCTCCACCATCTTTTGTGGCAAACGTGCCAGTTACCACACCTTTTGTTAGCGCTTCCTTTACACCCTCTGAATGTGCCAATTTGGTTCTGTCTTCTATACTCTTTACAACCGGAGTGCCATCGAGAGCGCACATAAAAATGTGGCCAGTTTCACCAAGTTCAAAGTTGTCGCTCAGCAGTTTGTTGATATAGTCGATTTCTACTTCACCTACCAACACGCCCAGAGTTTTGCCAGCAGCATCTATTACTGGTTGCATGTACAATTGGTGGTAGTGGTCCTTTTCCTTAAAGCCAAAGAAATCTGTGATTTGGGGCTCGATCAGCGCTGCATTAAAAAACTCAGAATTTGATATGTCTTCACCGAGATGTGAAGAAGTAGAATTACCATGCGGAGGGGAAAGTATGACTTCACCTTCAGTATTGGCAAGAAATATATGGTGAAAATAGCCCCAATGGGATTCTTGATAGTCGCGCAAGTATTGCAGAGCGGGCAGTTCGGTTTCCGGTGCGACCTCACCATTATGATACTGCAACAAAAAGTCTTGTATTGTTGCGTTTACCGCAAATGAGCGCGCATTCGCACCAATCAATCGAAAGTGTGCGTCCATGGTTGCGCGTTTTGACTCAACAATAGACTGCAGTTTCTTCTGCAATAATTCTTCAATGTTGCTCTTGCTGTCTTGAATCGCAATCACGCCAAGCACGAGGAGCGGAATAGTACACATCACGGAAAACAGAAGCGAAAAGCGTAGTTTAATCGAATTCATATACTGCAAATGAATGATGGTTATGGAATCGGA
>JAUHYX010000233.1 GCA_030426285.1 bacterium | reverse complement strand
GAGGTCAATCATGCAAGAGATGATTGAAAAGTGGTCTGCTGCGCTTGAGAAAGTTGAACATCAACTACGTGAACTTTCTGAACTTCCCGAATCTGTTTTAGTTGCCCGCCCAGAACCTAAGGCTTGGAGTGTTGTCGAAATTGTCGAGCATCTTAACAAAACGAGTGATGCGTATATCCCATTGATCCGCGCTGGACTCGACAAGTGTCTTTCCGGCACAGAAAACGAGTACAATCCTGGTTTCATACAAAAGTGGTTTATACAGTTCGTGAGTCCTGAGAACACGATCAAACTACCTACGATCAAGTTGTTTAGCCCTGCCAAGAAGTTGGATGTGAACGCTACATTTGCGTTGTTTTTCGAACGACAGCAGATGTTCAAACACATTGTACGCGATTGCAAGAACAAGCGCATCAATTCGAGTAGATTTGGCTCTCCTGCTTCACCATTGCTGCGATTTACTGTTGCAGAGGCAATGGATTTACAGGTCAACCACGAGTTGAGGCATTTGGGACAAATTATGCGAACAATTGACTCTTTGGAACATAGCTGATACACTTCGCCTGTTGTTGGTGCATACTGTTAAACCAATGATTGGAGATCTATATGTGTTGTCTAAACATGTGGAAATCTGTTGGATTAGGGGTCTTTTTGCTACCTATGTTGGTCACCTTGGTGTTGGCCGATTCATACGAAGAAGAATTTGTTGACAATCGCCACCGCTGGGCAATTGAGGATTACGATGAGGTGACCACCTCAATCGAGAATGGTGGGTACAACATTCGTATGCGAGACGACGAGAACTACTTTCACTATACGCGCGAAACGCTGTTAGACGATGAGTTTGATTACTCGGTATCTGCTCGAATTGGCATCTTGTCTGGTTCCGCAAGCGCATCCGCAGGCATCGTTGTGGCGGCAAGTGGCTATTCAACGTATTATGGATTGCATGTTTCACCTGCTGGTCGTGTGACGATGGACGGGAGTAAAGACGGTGAGTATTTCTCTGTGGTCTCCCGTGTCGAAATTGCCGGGGTTCACGAAGCTGGTTACTTCAATGACCTTCGCTTGGAAGTCGCCAATGGCAACATCACCGGTTATGTGAATGGTAATCGGGTGGCATCTACAACATATACGAGCACAGGTCATTCCAATATTGGTTTTGAGGTGTACCACAAGGTAGATATCAAAGTTGAATGGCTGCGAATTTCAGACCCGGTTGCAAATCGCACTGCGCAGGAGTTTTTTGATAGCAAATTTCGCAAGAATGTTGGTCGTGTGATCAATACTGAAGGTACGGAGAGCTGTCCCGTGATAACATCCGATGGCAGCAGACTGTACTTTAACCGGACTGCAAAAGGCGATGAGAATGGAGACTTGTGGTATGCCGATATTGAGCCAGATGGGACGTTTTCCACGCCTGTTCGGATACCAGCTCCGATCAACAATGCTGACGACAACTGGGCTGTATCCGTTGCGCAGGACAACAATTCCCTTGTACTAGCAGGAGAATACCGCGATGGAGAGACCTTCTCGGGATTCTCAGTTACCAACAGAACGAGTTCTGGTTGGAGCTACCCTAGCGACCTCACAATTGAGAACCACTACTCAAATGCCACGCAGACGTCTTACTTCATGAGTGCGGACAGAGAGATACTCGTGTTGGGAGTTGAACGCAATGATACGAGAGGCAAAGACGACCTGTACGTTAGTTTCAAATTGCCAGATGGAACATACTCAGAGCCGGTCTCATTGGGTGACGATATCAATGGCCCAGAAGACGAAATGACGCCCTTTTTAGCTCCTGACAACACAACACTGTATTTCTCCTCCAAGAGTTATGAAGACTCATATGGCAGCGCAGATGTATATGTCACGCGCAGACTAGACAATACTTGGAAGTCGTGGTCTGAGCCAGAGAATTTGGGTCCGCGGGTGAATTCCGCCGCTTGGGATGCGTATTTCGTCACGTCAGCAGATGGAAAAAATGCATATATGGTTTCGTTTGAAAACAGCTTTGGTGAATCGGATATTTTGCGCGTTGATCTTTCTGAAAAGGACAGGCCCTCACCGCTATTGCTAGTGCGCGGCACAGTAGTTGATTCAGAAACGAAAGAACCTCTAGCCGCTTCTGTTGTCTATACTGACAAGGCCACAGGGCAGCGCATGGGAGCTGCAATCTCTGATCCAACGACTGGTGAGTATCAAGTGATATTGAATCGCGGGCGTGAGTATGTTGTTGCTGCGCAGCGCAATGACTATTTTCCTGTAACTGAGAGTTTTGATGTGCGGGAATTGGGTGTAACCAAAGTATTACAACAAGACCTAGAGCTCGCACCGGTAAAAGTGGGCACCTTGTTTCGCTTAAACAATGTCTATTTTGAGACCGGTAAATCGCAGCTTAAACCTGAGTCTAAGGCTGAGCTCGACGAACTTGTGCGCTTGCTTTCTGCCAGTGCTGTTAGTATTCGCATTGGAGGGCACACTGACGATGTCGGTAGTGACGCAGATAATCTAAAGCTGTCGCAAGACCGAGCCAGTAGTGTGCGAGACTATTTGATTGAGCATGGAGTTCCGGCAGCAAGGTTGCAAGCTCAGGGCTTTGGAGAATCACGTCCTGCTCGGCCAAATACTACTGACGAAAACCGAGCTTTTAACCGTCGCGTAGAATGTGAATTCATCGAATAATCAGTAGATTAAAGTGCAGTAGTTGTCAACCGTGTAAGAGTTAGAGAAGCCTTTGTCATCCGAACTTCAGCATAATAAACATTCCGACGACATGTTTGATGAGCTCTATACATCGTATGAGTCGGCCGTTTTCGGATACTTCGATGCATTTGCTGCTGAGTTGCGGAGTCCCTTTGTGCGCTTATTGCGCGGTGTTGACGCCTCCTTGATGCGTCTTACCGCTGATCCAAAACTCCAAGATTCTGAGGAGTTTCTGCAGCATTATGTAGTTGTGCTGAAGGAAATTGAACGCGCTCTTCGCGACGTTTCTCAGCCAGCGTTGCGCAACAGTATTGAGCTCACAGAACAACTCCACCAACGGTTGACCACGGCGTTGCGTAAGTACCCAGAGGAGCTCTCACTTCCTTGCACATCTGCACAGTATCAGGCGAAAATCGGGGGAGTAGTACCGAGCGTATTTCGGGTTTTGGGCGGCGTAGGTTTTGCAATTCGTTCACTCTTCGATAAGACAGAAGACCCAGACGACACAACCTTGCAGCGCTCGTTTTCTACCCAGTTGCCATTCGATGTAAGTATATATGGCAAGCTCATTGAATCGTTGGCGGTGTATGCTGCCGACGTGATTCGTCAATACGCTGAAAGTTTGGTGAACATCGCCGATGAGTGCACGAGCCTGAAAACAGTAGATGCTGTTTCTCAAGTACGCTCTCGAGTGCAAGAGACGATTGCGTCGTTTATGCAGAGTCCATCAAAAGGCCGAGAACTGTTGCGGGTTGTCTTACGCGCGAACAAAGAGCAGTGTCACCTCGCCTGGAAAGCCGCTGGAACACTGGCATTGGGGCCTCGCGTGTACGCGCAAATTCTGGTAAAAATTCGAACATCAAGAGCTCTTTCTAAGTATGCACGAGCTCAAAAGCGCGTACACAAGATCCACCAAACTGTGGTAGGTACTTGGCGATATCGCATCGGGTTGCACGCGGTGCAAGTTGCAGTTCAAGTAGAAAAATCGAAGCAGAGTCACTGGTTGACGGCAGCGTTCGACAAACAAGTGGCTTCATCTCTCAATCAATTCCGCAGGTTTCTCGCTGAGCTAAAGGAGTCTGTTGCCAATAGCACATCTCGAGTGCAACCTCAGGTTCTAAAAACCAGAGCCAGTGAGCACACAGTGCGCTTGGTAGGGACGATCAATTCTCTGTCGCCAGACAAGCGCATACAAGAATTTGCGGATGCGGCCAGAGATGAAATTGGGAAGCTGCCAGAACGCGTACGCGTGTTTAAGAACACAAAAGAAAAGGGCGCTCTGCAGTCAACCGAGTACCCATTGCGCACATTGTTTGTGTTGGAGACGGCAACTGCACTTGATCCGTTGAGTCGATTGTCAGATTTGTGGACAGCGGAACGCGGCGTTTCCATCACTGAAATCACAGATATCCCCGGAGTCCTTGAATTCCTCATGGATTTGAGAGGCGATGAGGGTGACTTTGAGGAGTCGGTACAGCAATCGGTTTCTGATGGACTTGCGCGAGTAGACTTGCTGCTTGACGGTATTGAAAAGCGCTTGGCCTTTGGGACATTTCTCAGCGCACTGCGTACGAGTACAACGCAGATAGAAGCGCTCACCGGTCGATACGCACAGGTGGATACGCTGCGCCAAGCCTATATTCGCAAGCTCTTACTCGATGCGCGTGGTTTGTTCAAGTTGTTGCTGACATGGGGATACAAGGCTCTAAGACTCGGACTCGAGAAAGGAGTTCAACTCTTGCGCAGGCTCCCCACCCTTTTCTCGTCGCGATATTCCCAGGTGAAGAAACTCGCAGGATTGCAGGAGCAGTCCGCTCAGTCAATTCCAGCAATCATCCAGTTTAGACGAGCAATTGAACAGCACCTTGGCACATTGCCCGAGATGTATCGCAAGTTGTTTAGCGACGTTAATGAAGACGATACACGGTTTTATGTTAGCGACGAAGCAGCGCTGGCCGCAATCAAAGAGTCTGTTGCTGTTAGTCGCCAGGGATACTTAGGTAATTGTGCCGTTGTGGGTGCGCCAGGATCTGGACGCAGTTCGCTTGTGTGGTCATTTGTTGAGCAGGAGTCTTCTGACCAAATGTACCGCCTCGAGCTCCAACCCGGCGCCACAGAGGCTAGCGTGTGTCAACAATTGTGCGAGCTCATGGGAATACAGTCTTGTTCAACGTTTGACGAGTTGGCCGATGTTCTGCTGCAACTAGAAGAAGTGCCGATCTGCATTCTAGAAAACATTCATGTGCTGTATGCACGGTTGCCACAAAGAAGGGCGGTGATGATGAATTTCATGCACTTATTGTCTTCAACCGCTGGTTCCGTAGTGTGGATAGTTTCATGTATTTCAGAAATGTGGCAGTACTTAGATAGGACCATGAATTTTGCATCGCTCTTCTACAAGGAAGTTCGCACAGATCAAAGAACGTCAGAGTTCGTTCGCAAGACTATTGAGAGAAGACACCGCGTTTCAGGGTTCAAATTGCATATGGTTGAGAAGGCCGCGTCTTCTGCATGGTGGACTCTCAGCAAGAGTTTGACACCTGAGCAACGCAGTGATTTGTTCTACGATGAGCTATACAATGCCAGCAATGG
>JAUHYX010000232.1 GCA_030426285.1 bacterium | reverse complement strand
ACAGACTACGAGTATTTGGCTGCAGTGAACAAAGCTACATGTACAGTTAAGTTCGTTCAAGGTGTTGAACCTGGGTTGGCCGTGCTTTTACTCAAAGATCGAGCTGGCAACGAGCGAAGAATTGAGTTTGCAGGTACAGGCTGTCACTCAGGCTTGTCTGCCCTACCAGAAATTGGAAGATTGCACAATGTACAAGGGATGCATAAGCTAGTTCCAAAGGATATTGAGTTTACTTTGTCCAACCCACATGATTACGCCGTTGGCATTGCTGGAGTGTCTATACGCGGAGACAACCACTTTGAAATCGCCGATGAGAACATTGTGATTCTACCTGGTGAAGAACATACATTCACCGCGCAGTTCAACGAAGCAACAGAAATTGGCATGTATGAGGCAGAAGTCATCTTTACTGATTCATGTGGATCATTGTTGACAGCCGCTGAGCTTCGAGTTGAAGTAGTTGCCGGAACTACTGAATACTTTGATGAATATCATTTCAATGCTGTTGAGGTTGGAAAATCGCTGGAACGCCCCATTCGAATTAGTGTTTCGTCGGAACTCCCAGTGACGATTTACAATATGGATGCGCTCTCACAACACGGACAATTCAGTGTACTGTTTGACAAATCCGCTCTACCTTTGACTCTCGAACAAGGCGAACAGTTGGACATCCCAATTGAGTTTGCGCCAACAACGCAAGGGGTGTCAAGTGGAGTCCTCAAAGTGTTCACAGATGCACTTGAATCCGAGATTGAGATTGACTTGGTCGGCGAAGCCGTGGTAACAAGTGTTGAAGACGAGCTCGCAGCTATTGGAGTTCAAGTACATGTCGCTCCGCACCCTGCGACCGCCGACTCAAAAGTAGTTATCAGCACAAGCCATCCGCAAGAAATAGAAGCTGTATGGGCGGATTTACAAGGTAATATGATTGGAGCTAGACTACAGAAATTCGTAACTGGGAGTGCGATCCTCCACATCCCAGACGAATTGAGTGCTGGCTTGTACAATCTCATTCTCAGAATTTCAGGTCGCACCTACAGCATTCCTGTCGTACGACAATAGTCCTATAACAACGTTTGCATTCGTACATTAGCGAGAGTTCGGAACTTCCGAGCTCTCGTTTTGTTTATACACGAGGTTGAATGTGCCGTTTGGGTGCTTTCACTGTTAGTCGATACAAGTACCATGCGAACAAACAATCATGATAAAAGAGGTTGACGTGACAATCCGATACAATGTGTTGATGGCACTCTGTGCCTTTGTATGTACATCAGTTATTGCTTTTTCCCAGTATTACATTCTCCCCAATCATCACCCGGGCGAAAACCCTGGCGGCCTCAATAGCAATACAGAAGCTCCCGCTGGACAAGGTCTTCCGGGAGACTGGCAGAACATTCTAGGCTCTTCGAGCGGACTTGACGGACTGTCGAGCATACAAAACATTCCATTTGAATTTGAGTTCAACGGTGAAGTCGTCGAGAACTACATTGCCTCAAATGCAGGTTTTGTGACATTCACTTCAGACCTTCAATTCGGTGTAGCTCCTGGCATTCGCACACTTCCATCAGCTGAAATACCAGACAGATCAGTTTGCGTATTGGGAATCAATGGTGCTGGCGCAATGTCAAATTTGAGCGGTGTGTATACCAAGACTTTTGGCTCAGCCCCAAACCGTCAACACTGGATTCAATTCAACACCTTTGCACTCGGCAATACATATACGTTCTGGGCAATCGTCTTCGAAGAATCCACCAACAGAGTCTACATTGTTGACCAACGTACGAGCGCTGAAGCAACAGACGGTGTAGTTGTAGGGATTCAAATCGATGCCAATACCGCCATAGCTGTAAATGATGGGCAAGAGATTCAGCCGCGAGCTAAAGATGTTGGAACAGATGAAGATAACATGTTTTACGAGTTCATATTTGGTGAACAGCCAGAGAACAGTGTTGTGACACAAAGCTTGGAATCATACCATTTTCCACAACTGTCAACCATGCCAATGCCTTTGATGTTTGCAGTACGCAATATGGGAAGCGCGCGGGTGCAAACTATGCAAGCACGCGTTTTTCTCGACAATGAGCTGTTGCAAACTCAAGAATTCACGGACGTAGATTTGGGTACCGGACATACGAGCCACATCATGTTCGATGTTCCCCTCAACCTACAGCAGCCCGGCAACTACGACATCGATGTGAGCATCATCACAGTAAATGGAACAGAGAATGCAGCACCAAAAGAAGGTTCATTTGCGACTCAAGTGGTCGTGAGCCCGCAACGCCTAGACGCAACGATGGACTTACTGCAATCGCATCACGACACAGTGTTTGGCAGCGTTGTTCACGGGCTTGACAAACCAATGGATCTAGCATTTCACCCCGACTACAGTCGCATGGAACTCTGGATAGTCAACCAAAAAGTTGAAAACTCTGGCGGCACGACTACCACTTTTTTTGATGTAAGTTCTCCAAACCCTAGTAACAGCACGTTGCAGGACGGCAATGCTTGGCACTTTATGTCGTTGCCAACTGGGATTTCGTTTAGTGAAAACGGGAATTTTGCCACCTCCACCGGAGTGTTCTCCGCAAATCACAATTCCACTCCGTTTACTGGTCCAACGCTATGGTCAAGTGACCTAGAAATCTACGCCCAACCATCTGGTCAAAACGGAAGTCACTTAGATATGCTACACTGCAGCCCATACTCTCAAGGCATTGAGTATGAGTCTGACAATGTCTTCTGGATATTCGACGGATATTCAGGTGATATTGTTCGCTACGACTTTGGCGAAGACCACGGTGCTGGCAACAGTCAACACGAAGATGGCCGAGTGCGCCGTTACCCTGTTCCAGTTGCAAGGATAGACGAGACAGTACCATGCCACATGGTCCTAGATGCCAACAAGGAGTGGCTGTACATTGCCGATGCTGGCAACAATCGCGTGTTGCGGCTCGACATTACCTCAGGCAATGTTAGTGATGAAATTCCTGAGTTTCCCGCCTATGAGCCTATGGCCGAATATGTTGTCATGGAAAACATTGTTTGGCAAGAAGTAGAAATCTCAGGTGTTCTTACCCCAGCCGGTATAGACCTGATTGGCAACTATTTGTATGTGGGGGATTATGAAACCGGATACATCAGTATTTTTGATCTTGCTGCAGAAGTACCTGAACGGTTAGGGACGCTGCGAACCAATGGAGAGGGATTGTGCGGAATCGCAATTGGCCCCGATGGCAATGTGTACTACACACATGCGGATCAAAACATCGTTGGTGTTGTTCGTCCTGGCGCGCCTGTATCTGTCGACGAGCTACAACCCGTCTCCAACGTACACATGTATCCAAACCCAGCCTCAAGACACATCACATTGCATATTGATGAGTCGCTCTTCACTCAAGGTAAAACTCTTACCGCACGGGTCCTCGACGTCTCCGGTCGCACTGTTGCAACAGTACAATTGCATGGCGCGCAACAAACACTCCAAACCTCTCATCTAGCACCGGGAATATACACGCTTCAGGTGTATAGCCACTCTGAAATTTTACATACTCAGAACGTTGTCATACAACGCTAAATCGAGCTAAAAGCTACTAATCCCCTGTTTCATTTTGGAAGCAGGGGATTTTTTGTTTGTAACCAATTTCCAGAAGATGTGTAAAGCTCGCAGCTGAACAGCCATCAATATCTTGCTGAAAACTGTGGAGTATGTATGTGGTGCCAACGAATCCAGATAGTTCTGATGTGTCTATGTGGAAATGTATGTTTTCCTGTTTTAACTCTTGGTGCAGACAATGCCTTTAAGTTTGACCTTTCCACGAATGCCGGAAGGCACTTCACATTGTCAATTCCCCCATTGTATTCGACTACAACTAACGAAGGCGGTGTGTGCAGATTTACTGTGTTAAGCGAACAAGAACAAGTAATTCACGTTCAGATTGGAGACTCAATTGTCGCAGAACTGTCGGTACCACAAATGCGTGCGTCTGAACTCGAATTGCCTTTGTACAAAGTGCAGACACACGACATTACCCACACTGGCGTGTTGTCAGACTCAATAATCCGAAATCGAGCTATTAACGTTTCTGCCAAACACAGATTCATATTGCTTGTTGAAGTGTTTGCAGGAGATCAATACGGCTACTTTCCTGCCATTCCAACTGCACTACTTGGTACAATAACTGTGTTGGCGGCACCCCCTGAAATTTCGTACAACACCGAAACGCGCCGACTTCCTCAACAGTTCTACATCACTGCTATTCAAGACTCAACAGTCTTAAACATGCAGTTTGGTGGAAAAATTGGCAGTCATGCAAATCACTCAGATGAGCTCATGTCAGAACGAACAGTGCTATTACACCGAGGTAACACGTACGTTCTCACGTCGGGTGGACAGCACCACGATATCTCTGGTACATATATTCATAGCACAACTCCCTTTTCTCTCGTTTCTACGGCTTATGGCTCACACACGGTGGAAGACAAAGAGTTCGTAGACTTTTGTATCACGCAAGCCCAAGCACGATTCTTCGAGTATACGTTTTGCGGGGTTTCTGATCCAATCCACGAGTCAAGTTCTTACATTATTGCACAAACTTCTAATGTATTTCAACCGGTAGTTTTAGACACGAGTAGAGTTCGAATTGATGAACAGTTTACTGGTTTGTTTTACACAATAGAACGTTTGGACGTGTCAAAGAAGCAAGCTCCCTATCGATTGGGATCCGTGAACGGAGTAAATGGAAATATCGTACGGGAATACGCTACAGATTCGTCGTTTCACATCGCTTTGTGCATCCCGGGAAGCCATATACAACAGTTCACCCAACGGTACTTACTCTACCCAACGACACGGCATGGGAAGCATTGCTTGTTTCACACCCGAGTGAACAGAACACCATTGAACATGATTTTGACGTTCAGGTTCATGACGATGTAGAATCTACGTATTCATTCTGGGACATGCATGGCAAAGAGTTCGACGATGTTGGAACATTTGCAGGAACCCGATCTGCAAAGAAAACGATTCAAAGTGTCTATAGAGAGCCCGTCACATTTTTGACACATGCAGACGTATGGGTGCGGCGCTTGGTAGGTGGAACAACGTACCTTCAATTGCAGCACACAGATTCACGTTGGTACACGTCTTTTGAAGATTATTTCAACACCAAGGTATTGTCTACTTCAAGCGAGCATATGTCGTTCGCAAGCGATGCTACATCATCGGGTGTGTTGGACGCGACTAAATACTTCTTCTATTGCAGCGACTTTGAATATTCAATTGATATCGACTCTATGGACTATAAAAACGGAACGATGTTCTGGACAGC
>JAUHYX010000231.1 GCA_030426285.1 bacterium | reverse complement strand
TCAATTCTCGTTATCGAAAACGGCTCAAAGAACAGACCCTTGTTCGGAAATGTTGTGTATGCAGCAGTCATTTCCAACACTGTTACTTCTGCCGCTCCAAGAGCAATTGCAGGAACTGCAGCGAGTTGAGATGATATTCCCATTTTACCAGCCAGCTCAACAATTTGCTTTGGTTCAACATATTGTGTGACGAGGCGACCGGCAACAGCGTTGTCTGACTTCATCAGTGCATGACGCAATGTGATGAGGGAGTCCTTACCGTTTCGCGCTTCCAATTCCCAATGATGCATTGCGGAATCGGCCGAATCTACGGCCCAATCTGGTAGATATTCAAAGTATGTACAATTCACCAAACTGTCTGGTCCAAGACCGTTAATCAGTGCTTGGGAATACAAAAATGGCTTGAACGCCGAGCCGGGTTGTCGGCGGGTTGAGGTGGCGCGGTTCAGTTTATAGCGTTCTGAAATTCCAAAGTACGACGAGCCAACCATGGCGCGTATCTTGCCTGTGGCTTGTTCTATTACTACCATGCCAACCTGCACTCGCTTGGCGTCTTCGAGAACAAAATCGATAAAATCTTTGTTCGACTTTAAGCTGTCGAGAACCACGGATTTTCGCGAGCCAGCAGCACCTATGTACGCATCCGAACGTTTGGCATACGAATAGATAATGGAATCGCGATGGCCTGGACGAAACTTCCAGCGCTTATCGAACTGTTCTTGTAACTCCTTGCTGTGTTCTCGCACAACGGCATTGGCGTACCGCTGCATTCTCGCATTCAGTGTTGTGTGGATCTTCAATCCGTCGCGATAGATGTCATAGTCTTCCAATTCCGGCATGTTGCGCAATTGTCGACGAATGGACTCAACAAAGTGCGGTGCAATGGAACGATAGCGAATAGTCTCGGTTTTTTCAGCAAACTCAATTGCGGCATCTGTAGCTTGTAGATACTCTGCTTCAGAAATTGCCTCATTCTCTTTCATCAAATGCAGCACAAGATTGCGTCGAGCTAATCCGGCTTCAAGATTTGCCCTGCCACCATAATCGGCCGGGCCCTTGAGCACACCGACGAGATACGCACATTCTGGCAGCGTTAACTGCGATGGATCCTTGCCAAAATATATTTGTGAGGCCGACTTCAAACCCCAGCCGCCGCGACCGAAATACACGGTGTTCGCGTACAGTCCGAGAATCTCCATCTTGGTATAGTGCTTCTCAATTTGAACTGAGGTTGCAGCTTCGCGAATTTTGCGCTCGAGAGTTGGGCTCTGATCTAAGTACAGATTGCGAGCGAGCTGTTGAGTAATGGTGGAAGCCCCTTCGCGCCGACCCTTAAAAACATTCTTGAAAGCAGCTTTGGGAATACGCCAGAAGTGCACTCCCCAGTGGTCGTAAAAAATCCGGTCTTCTGTCGAAACAAGTGCTTTGATGAAATTCTCAGGAATTTCATTGTACGGAATGTAGTTTCTCTGCTGCTGCGAGAAAAACTGCTCCAGGATTTCTCCATCGGCAGAATACACACTGGTTGCGAGGTCCGATTGTGGATTTTCGAGCTGTTCGAGTGACTGCAGCTCTCCGTCAATTGTGTTGTATACATACATGCCAACACTCAGCGTGGCTATCAGCAAAACGCCAACCTCGGTCCAAAACACCCACTTCGGGTTAATCTTTGTTATGATATTCTTCACAAATTCGATCTTGTTTTCTCAAAATTCAGCCACAACTATTCCTAGCGCACAATACGCGCGAGCTCTACACGACGACAACGCAACCTCCATTGTTGCACCGACTCTCCAGTTCGGCGCGGCAAAAGCTCGGATTCACCTGCACTTTGCGCTTCGAGCATAGACGCAGGTACGCCGCGGCTCACCAACTGTTGCACAACAAATTCGACCCGCCGTTGCCCCAGTGCTTTGTTATAGGCAGCACTGGCTGCGTCATCGGTGTGTCCAACCAGTACCACCCTGTCAATTTCATGCTGATATTGCAACAAATCTCGCGCCACTTTATCTAATTCTTGTGACCACGCCTTGTTCGAAGCCACGCCATTCGAATCCAAGACCTGCTCGTATGGGTCGGAGTGATCATCTGTAGGAAAGTGGATGCGCAGTTGCATGCTGTTGCGAAGCGCTGTCACCGGAGCAGTCACAACCTCTTGATCTGGCACAACAACCTGAACGGAAGGAAAGAGCTCTGGATGACTTATCTCAACTTCAAGCGAGTCTGCTGATTTGGTTTCGACTTCGTATTCTCCGCGTGCATCGGTCGCTGTTTCAGCCAACAATTCACGCTTCGGCAAAGCGGAAACTCGTACTGTTGCATCTGCAACCGGTTGATCATTGTCTGTACGAACACTACCGCGCACCGTTATTCGCTCTGTGCTCGGATCCGCAGTGGTCGCAGAGTCTACCAATTCTGATGAGTCAGCAACGACAATGACTTCGTCCTTCACCACCGCTGTCGAATCTTCGCGAACTACGACAACATCATGCGGTATAATCTTATCATTTTCAAGGGTTGTCGAGATATCGATATCTCTATTTAATGTCACAGTTTCGATATCAGGGCGGGGTAACTCATGGGCAACGTAGACATCAAAATCTCCTGCTTCACGCTGATCAGAGCTGTAGTACAATGGATATCGTTCTCGCTGGTTTCTCGAAGGAAACAGCTCGTCGCCAGTCGTATTGATCGGCGGTTGTAGATTCACAGGTGTATCGAACTCAACAATGTTGGCGTTGCCCGCTTGCACAACTCGCATGCTTGCACTGTGAAGATCGTATCCTCCAACAGATGGATGCCCATTGGAACTAAAGAGCAGTGTCCCATCTGGGGTAACAAAAGGAGTTATTTCATGACAGGGTGTATTTATCGTTGGACCGCAGTTTTTGGGCTCGGTGAACTCCCCGTCCACGTACATAGAATACCACAAATCGGTTCCACCAAAGCCACCATGACGGTCACTAGCAAAGATGAGAATACTGCCATCTGGCGTAAGTGCGGGATGAGAGTCCCACCGTTCGGGATCGTTTAGTATATCCAGCGTTTCAGTGACGCGTACGGATTGATCTTGCACAACGACGCGAACAATATCCGACTGTCCCTCTCGGGCTTGTGAGCTCACAAATCCGGCAAAATGCTCACCGCGATCTTTCAAAGCAATCGCTCCAATCAATCCTTCATCTATCAAAACATCTTGATTGACATCTACACTTGCTACATCTGCGAGAAAAATGTTCTGAATTTCGCCGATGTCGGAAGTACTCCAACCTTGCAGAGAATCTGACAGCACTAATCCGAACTCATCAGTTTCCGTGGTACTGAGTCCGCGAACAGGTTCAATGCGGATATACAGCCTTGATGGGAGGTACTTACTTGAGGAGGTGTCAAATGGAGCGTCTGTATATTGCGCTGGCACGCATTCAGGCAACGGTGCCGGGGCACAGTTTGGGGCTTGTACCGTTGGCCTTGACAAAGGTGCGCAACTCCACGCCACGCACAACAACAGTGCTGAAAGAACAGTATGTGAACGCAATAGCATAACCTCTAAAAGTATCACAAATCACTTTCAGCGCCAAGGTCAAAACCGGACGGGCAGTTGAAGAGCCTCCATAAGTTGACGTTTGTAATCAACAAATGGGATTTCAATTGCGCCTAGACTCTCTGTAAACGGATTCAAATATTGAGAATCGAGCAGAGTAAATCCTTGTTTTCTCAAATGGGTCGTCAGGTGCACAAAGGCAACTTTCGAAGCATTGGAAACGCGCGAGAACATACTCTCTCCAAAAAACGCTCCTCCGAGGGCCACGCCGTACAAGCCACCTACGAGGTCACCATCCTGCCAAACTTCTACTGAATGCGTGAGATGCATGGCGTGAAGATCTGCATACACCTCGATGATTTCAGGAGAAATCCATGTTTCATCTCGGTCTGCACAACCACAGATCACACCATAGAAGTCTTTGTTGAAGGTGACGTCGAATTGTGCTTTCTTGAGCACTTGGCGCAAGCTGCGCGCGATTTTTACGCGGTCTAGCGGAATGACAGCGCGGGGATCTGGGGCATGCCAAAACAGTTCTCCATCATCTTCTGCCATGGGGAAATAGCCATTTTGGTAGGCCCAGATAACCATATCTGGCGTCAACATTTCCACTAGTTCGTTCTTGGCGTACACAACAAGCGCGTATACGGAATGTCTTTTAGTCGAGAAAAATGCTCTTGATTCGTGGTGATCCCAAGCCCCCATTGCTCATCTGACTGCACTTCTTGAACGTCCCATTTTTCCTGCGCGAGAATCTCGCGATGGTATTCATCTAACTCTGGAACATCTGTCATGACATACAGTACGCCATCACTAGTCAACACTCTGCCGATCTCCCGTAGCAATTCAACAGAAAACGCCCTTCTCTTCACATGACGTTTCTTAAACCATGGATCGGCAAAAAAGTAAAACACCTTTTCGATGGAGTTGTCGGCAATAAACGGCAGACCATTGGCAACTGAATACCACATCGCATCAGCATTGTGCAGCTCCTCCCCATCGCGAATATCTTTAATATATCGCACAGCTATCTCACGCACTTCGAGTCCAAGCACGATGTCTTGAGGATTGTTGAGTGCATATTCCAGCATAAACTTGCCCATACCACAACCGATATCAAGGCATGTTGGTTGCTTGCCGTTTAGCACATCAGTGGGCAATTCTTCGGGTACTGGCGGATACCCTTTGAGCTCAACTTTTTGCTGTTCCAATGGCAGATACACATTCGGATTCGAATGATGTCTGATGCGCGGTTTATCGTATTTGGCAAATGTTATTCTTTTCACAAAATCACTCCAAAGATTGCGTCGAGCAGCAGAATTGAAGCCGCTGCCCAGGTGAATGAACGCACCGTACTCTTGCCCACACCCTCTGCTCCGCCCGTTGTGACAAATCCCACGTAACAACCTATAAGAGCAGTAACACCGCCAAAAGCAAATGCCTTGATGAGTCCCATTACCACCTCATAACTCAGGAAGAAGCGTTGAATAGACTCGAAAAACACAAGTGCTGAAAAGTCGAACTTGAAGCTTGTAAGTATAAATGCGCCGAGTATTGCGATCACATTTGAAAAGACTGCGAGCACGGGCATCATCGTCACGGCTGCGAACACGCGTGGCATTGCCAAATAACGATGTTTGTCGATAGCCATCATTTCGAGAGCATCTATCTGCTCCGACACTGCCATTGTACCTATCTGCGCGGTCATCGAACCGCCTACCCTTCCGGCAATCACAAGTGCGGTCAACACGGGAGTGAGCTCGGTAAAGACTACTGTTGCGATCGA
>JAUHYX010000230.1 GCA_030426285.1 bacterium | reverse complement strand
ATCTGCACAAATCGATTTCTTTGGTTATTTCCAAGGCACTTTTAACCAAACTATGTACAGTGATGAGACGTTGGATCCGATCAATCTCGAAAGGTTGGGTGGTGATTGGTCTGAGCGCAATGGATTTAGTCTTCAACAACTAAACGTTATTGGGACTTCTCAGATTGAGGATGACTTGTCGGCATACTTCAACCTCGAGTTTACCAATTCTTTCCAAACCCGTAATTTTTGGGGTGAGTTTGGTGTTGAAGAGGCTTGGATGAGGTATGACGGGGGGCAAGAGTTTCGATTAAAGGCGGGGTTGTTAGTACCTGAATTCAATCAAATGAATACCCAAAAGACGAAGTTTCCATTGTTGCCTTGGATCTTGCGTCCACTCGTGTACGAAGCTTCGATTTATGATCTATTAGACCCTGAACCATTCTTGCCATTGCGCGCATTTATTGAGGCTTCAGGCGCTTTCAGATGACGCGAAGGTAACGTATGCAGCACACATTGGCCCAAGTGCTAATATTCCAGACGGTGATGCCGAGAGTAGAGGCTCTGCTGGAGACACAACAACCTATATGTCATTTGGTGGGCGTATTGGTGCAGAGGTTGGTGACTTGATTGTGGGAGTCTCAGGAACAATGACCCATCAGTACCTAGTGGCTCGCGACGCTTTGGGACAAGGCGTAGCTGTAGATTTAGGCAATGTCCCTCTTATTCGAATGGGTGGAGATATAAGCTATTCAATTGCTGGGTTTCACTTCCTTGGAGAATTGATCTACGTTACATATAGTCTCACAGATGATGAACAAGCAATGCTAGATGCTGCAGCTGAAACTGTAGTACAGCCGCTCCCAGACGGTAGCCAACTCCGTGGATTTAGCGCTGACCGAGATAGGCTTACGTACTTTGGGTCATTGAGCTACGATATCACTGAAAAAATATATGCGATGGGTATGTATTCGTTTTGGCAGAACAAAGGCGATAGAGTTGTTTCTGGTGGACTATCTAGTTATTCATTTGGTGGCGGGTATCGCGTGAGTGATGGTGTCGTGGTAAAGCTCACATATTCAAACTATCAGTTTGTTGACCCAGAAGATTTTAACGTAGTTGCCTATGGTGCAGAAGACTTCAGACCTGTTGCTTTTAGCTCTAACATTATTCATGTTGCAACTAGCGTTGTACTCCAGTAAGTAGAAAGGAAAGAACTATGAAGAATGTATCAAACATTACTATCCGAGTATTGGCAGTTCTAACGCTACTGTGTTCAGCTACAATCATGTCTAGTGCTCAAACAGCGGTGATTGTAAATAAGTCTGTATCTGAGAGTTCACTAGACGCTGGAACAGTAAAGAATATCTACTCACTGTCGCAAACCAAGTGGTCAGACGGATCAAAGATTACAGTAGTAGCGAACGAAGACGGCTCAGAAGAAGCATTTTATAGTGCGCTAGGGTCATCTAAATCAAAGATGAAAAAAACATGGTTGAAGGCGAAGTTGACTGGTGAAGGAACGCCACCTGAATCTGAAAGTTCTGCGGCTTCTGTGGTCGCAAAAGTGGCTTCTACGCCTGGAGCTATTGGTTTTGTACCCCAATCTGCAGTAACTGATGCAGTGAAAGTTGTGGCGACTTTGTAATAAGCACCCAACTATTGAACGATTCTTTTAGAGAAGAAAGCGGATGGCAATGATATTGTCATTCGCTTTTTTGTTCTACAAACGTATGTCCAACCACATGGTTGCTGTTAGTGGATCCTGAGGAGCGCGAACACCAGCAGATTGCCACACCGGGCCAAAGTAGTTGAGATTGGTTGCGTTTTCTATTTTTGTGCTCAACGCGAAGGTCTCATTGATATCCCAGCGCACGAATGCATGCAGTATAACTCTGCCGTCTACAATTGGGTTGGACGCAGATGAACTCTGTGACAATGCTTCAGACATATAGTTGCCAAAAAGCGTCACCGTTACTGTATTGTCAAAAGTTGAACTAAACGTGAATTTTACGCTGTGCCCAGCCACTCCTACCAGTTCTTCACCATTGTATTCGCCACCCGTATAGTCGTATGAAACTTTGCTGTCGAGTTGCAATTCGCTGCTGATTTTGGAGCGATAATCTATTTCAATTGTCGCACCATATGTGTGTGCATCAGCGGCGTTGACGCCGCGAGCCACTGACTGGATTTCCACACCTTCGAATACTTCATTGCTCGCATAGCTCTGTATAATGAGATTTGAGAGGTCGTTGTAATACACTTCGCCAAAAATGGCAAGGTTGTCTTCAGGCAAGCACAGTACGGATACTGAAACATTGTCGATGTATTCCCTTTCCAAGTCTGGATTCGTGAGCTGAAAGAAACCAGATCCTAAACCTACAATTTGATTGTACGGACCGTTGATACTGTCGACCACAATCGAAGTATCCACAACAGGGTAAAACGACCCAAAATGGATGTAGGATTCTTTGGAAGACGGGTCTTGATAGGAACGACTTCCCAATGCCTTGACCGAGAACATCGGGTCTGGCGTCCAAGCTATGCCAATTCGTGGATTAAGTATGCTGCTGTACCTACTACTCACATCGAATCGCGCTCCTACAGTTGCGTTGAATTGCTTGCCAAATGTGTATTCGTACTGCCCTAGGAGCGAAAAAATTTCTTTGTCATACGCGTACACATTCTGACGAATGCCCAAGAACGTACTGTCTTTGTCATATACCTCTGAACCAATGTAATACAGTTCTTGTTCGGTTGCTGAGAGATTGGTCTCAAAAGGTGCTGCAAGGTCACTCGTGTAGGGGATTGCGCTAAATGACCTACCTGCCACACCCAATGAAATAGCTGAATTCTCCGACAGCGTAGCGGTAGCATTGATCATCACCTGAAACTGATCAGACTTTTCGTATTTGTATCCTCTAGAATAACCAGAGTAAATATTCTGAAAGTTGGATTCCGGTGACAACTCTGACTTGTTCCATTCAATACTACTCTTGATTGTAACAGCATCTGTAGGAGTGAATTCGTTTTTTGCGTAGATACTCAGCAAGGTATTTTCTAAAAATGCATCATCAACAGACAACGCAGTGCTAGGCGCATATGCGACTGAACTAGAGTGTCTTGACCGAGCAACATATATGCCGAGCTCATTCGACCCTGCTTGCAACCGTAAGCTGCCGGAGGCTCCCAACAATGGAGTCGTAAACTCATCATTTGTCCCCACATTCACATCGTCGCCAAAACCCGACATCAGGCTGTCAGGACGATACTTGTTGTGATACCACTCGTAGTAGTCTGGAAAGTATTCCGGCAAACTGGGTTGATCAGAGTGAAAGACGTCAACAAAGCCATTGAGGGAGACATCTGACGTACCTGTACCAAAACTGATATGGCCTGTTTTTGCCCCATACATTCCCATGCCAGCGGATGCAGAGAGTCCGTTTGAACCCGAATTCGTCACAATATTGATGACCCCTGCATACGCATCTGCCCCAAACAAGGTCGACGAAGGTGTTAAGTTCACCTCTATATATTCAATGTCGTGAACCGGGAACTCATACATGATTCGAGCATACACGCCATCTGTGTTATTCACTTTGATGCCATTTACTAGCACATGCACACGATTGTTAGAGTGAATGCCGCGAACTGTAATTGCGGTGTGGTACACTGTTCCAGCCCTGCGATGAACTTGGATTTGTGGGAGTTGATCTAGCACCTCGAACAAGTAACGAGCACCGATAGCTTCAATGTCCTGCGGCCAAACAACGGTGATAGACCCCGGTGCCAACCGAAGATCTTGCTTATTTCTGGTTGCCGTTTCAACTTCTACATCCATAAGCTCCGACAGTGACATCTGCTCAAATTCATTGGTCTGTGCTGAAATCTTACACACAGTAAGGGCAGATGCAAGCAAAACCACAAAAAGTGTTTTGGTGATATATTTCATGCGCTGTTCTACGGAGATGGTAGTAGAAACACAATTAGGCTGAGTCCACAACATCGTATTTTTGAGTCAAACACAAAGTTCAGCTCGGGGCAGTTGGTACCCGTTGTGAAAACCATCAATTCTGACTTAATGTAGGTAAATTTTTTACCAAATGCATGAATCGAAAAAATTAAGACAAACACCCTCCAAACGTTCATTGGCAAGGCCGCAAGGTTCATTTGGCTATCACATAGGTCAGTGCTTTGATAGCCTAGGCAGAATGTAGACGAATTAGTACCTTTTTAGTAATTTGTATTCTTGTAATAAACACACCATTACTATATCTTCTCCCATGGGTGTAGATTTCACCATATCTAACCTCTTCAACAACACTAGGAGTTTGTATGAGAGCTTTTGTTACCGCATGTGTCCTTTTGAGTACATGCTTCATGTATTCTGCTACTGCTCAAGTAGACATCTACGGTTTTTTCCAAAACCAGTTTAAGTATGCCACCTATTCTGATGAGACAATTTTCTCAGAATACGGGGGTATTTCAAATCCGAACGACGATCGAACAACATTTGCTATGCAGCAATTGAATGTTATGATGCGCACGCAATTGAATGATGACTTCTCAAGTTTCATCAATATTGAGATGACGAACTCTTTTTCAACTGAGAAAAGCATTGGTCAATTGAACCTTGAAGAAGCATGGGTGATGTACAAGATGGATCGCGCTTTGTGGATCAAAGGTGGTATGCTTATTCCGACGTTCAACCAAATGAACACGCAAAAGAATAAGACACCGCTCTTGCCGTGGACAATTAGACCACTTGTGTACGAAACCTCATTGAACTCAGCAATTAATTCTGAGCCATTGTTGCCGCTCACGGCATTCTTTGAGGCTAGTGGTGCGTTGTCAATTGGTGGCGATGCCGATTTCGAATATGCTGTTCACTTGGGCAACTCAGGCAATGTTTACAAGGGTGATTACGACCCTGAAACACCTTCTATTACCCGTCCTGATGGCCCAGACTCAACATCCTATATGGAATTTGGAGGCCGCCTAGGAATTACTGCAGGCGACTTAAAGATTGGCGTGTCTGGTACTATGGATCACCAGCCAATTTACGGATGGGAGTACGAGAGTCCAGCAGTTTCTACGGACGCTACATTCTCACTCGGCAACGTTCAGCGCATGCGAATTGGTGCAGATTTGTCGTACTCAATCGCAGGTTTTTCATTTTTAGGCGAATTTATTCTTGCTACGTATTCTCTTGACGCTGATCAGGAAGCTGCGCTCGAGGAGTATTACCAAGCAAATATTATTCCGGGCAATTCTGAATGGGCTAGCAATGATCTCGACCGCATGACATATTTCGCCTCTTTGGCTTACGATATTGATGAACAGTGGTATGTTGCGGGTATGTACTCGTTCTTCCAGAACAAGAGCTTTTACGCTACCAAAGAGGGTATTACTGGATTGTCTTTTGATATTGGCTACAGACCGATTGATCAGGTTGTCATTCGTGCCTCGTATGCTAGATTTGAGGTTCTTGAAGTACCAACGTGGCCATTTGGCAACTATGAA
>JAUHYX010000229.1 GCA_030426285.1 bacterium | reverse complement strand
GTGAAATATGATGCTGATCAGACCAGCATCTTTGCCAACGTACAGTATGAACACAACTACAGCGAAAACTCTGCCGACGGCTTTAAGGCAGGTGTGAGTTTGCGACACATGCGTCTCGATGAAAACATCGCATTCACGGATACAACACTGCAACGCTCATACGACGGCTTCTATCAAAAAGAAGAGAACATTCCCGGTGTGTTTGCCGAGCATACATTGGAGTTGTTTGACGGCAGCCTAACATGGATTGCTGGGATTCGTGCAGATATGCACAACGCATTTGGTACAACGGTGACTCCGCGAACATTGGTGAAATACGATTTCGATGAGAACACGACTATTCGAGCCAACATTGGCACGGGCTGGCGCACTGTGAACATTTTCAGTGAAAACATTGGCTTGTTGGTGAGTTCACGAGACATTGTGTTTACTGAATCGCTGCTGCCTGAACGCGCGCTCAACTACGGTGTGAATATCGTGCAGCAATTCAATTCTGAAGAAGGCGACGTCACCGGCTATGTCAGCGCGGATGTATATAGAACTGAGTTTTCAAATCAAATATTTCCTGACTATGACACGAACCCCACAAAAGCTCTTGTCAACAATTTCACAGGAACAAGCATAAGCAATAGTCTTCAAGCTGAGTTATATATCAAATTGTGGAAACAGGTAGAGTTAAAAACTGGCTACAACTATCTTGATGTATATCGCGATGTGCGTGGTCAGCATGAGCAACTTCCTTTTACTCCGACTCACAAATTCATGCAATCGGTGAGTTTTGCACCAGAAGAAGCAAACTACCATGTGGATGCCAACATACACTGGTTTGGCGAGCAAAGGTTGCCAGACACACATACAAATCCCGAAGAACTACGACGTCCAACCACGTCTGAGTCTTATGCCGTGATAAACATGCAATTCACATACACATTTGACTCATTCGAAGTGTACACCGGCTGCGAAAACATCTTTGATTTTCGTCAGGAAAAACCAATTCTCAGCTGGCAAAACCCCTTCAGCCCGTACTTCGACACATCGTCAGTTTGGGGTCCAACCAAAGGCCGTGAATTCTACGTTGGGCTGCGTTATCGATTGGGTGAGTAGTAAGCTGCCGAAAGGCGTGAGGGACTGTAGGGACTCAAAGGACGGATACGCTGTCAGGCACCCCGAGGGGGTGAAATGTAATAGCCCAGGGTGAGCGAGCGCTAGCGAGCGTAACCCTGGGTTGGCGTAACCTCCCCAACCCTCTTTTTCTCTTTCACACCCACTCGGTGCTCCGAATGTTGGGACTATCCCAACATACAAGAATGTCAGGACCGGACTTCAGTCCAGGCGTACATAAAAAATGCACCTTCTCAGTTAAACAACACTGAATGCTATCCCTCAAAAAACGGCTTGCGAAACTTCAGTACCTCATCTTTTGGAGTCTCGATTGCGCATTGTAGGGCTTCGAGGCCGGCATCAATGTTAGTTTGGTCTAGATATACTTGGCTGGATACTCTAAACAGCAATGTTTCTTGCCATGCTGTTAGGTGCAACTCAACTTTGTGCTCGTGCCAGAGCCACTTGCGAATAGCCCAGCCAACTGTGGCTTCGTGTTCCCACTCTCCAGGTAGCTCAAACACCGCCATAGCACAGCGCGGATCATGAGGTCCAGGTGTTTGAATACCCATTTGGAATTCGACTCTGCTGTGCGTGTATTCAGTGAGCTGCCGATAGTGTGTGCGTACATTTTCTACTCCTAGGTCTCGCATGAACTGCAACCCAGCTTGTGAGGCAATCCACGACGACGGATTCAATGTGCCCATCCAGTGAAATTCGGCATGCATTCCACTGCCCCAGTACAGTGACACAATATTTGGGTGTATTGTTTTTGACCATTGTTCAGACACAGTTAGAAAAGCACTGCTTTTGGGAGCAAACAACCATTTGTGAAGATTTCCAGTATAAAAGTCTGCGCCAATGTTATCGACATCTACGTCCAACATTCCCGGTGCATGTGCTCCGTCGACGAACACTGGAACGCCTCTATCGTGAAAATGTTCACACAGTTCTTTCACGGGCAGTATCACTGCAGTCTGGCTTGTTATATGATCGATGCATGCCAAACCAATATCATGCAACTGTTCTTGCAAAAGCGGTGCTATGTGTTCTTCAATCGTATCTGCATGCAAGGGCAAGACAACCTCACGCACAAAGCTTCCACATGATTCTGCCCAATAGTGTGCAGCATTGCGAACTGCGGGGTACACATGATTGGTCAAGAGAATTCCTTTTCCGGCGGAAATGTTTCCATTTCTCACTAACGACGCAAATACGGCATTGGCAGCGAATGTGGCATTGTGCACAAACACCGTACGCTCGCTGCTGGCGTGCAAAAATGTGCAGATGCTGTCACGAGCTTCAAGGATCTGATATTCGTATTTCTCAAAAAAGAACTCAAGCGGTTGTTGCTCAAGCTCAAGCTCCACCCTGCGTTTGGCATCAAGTACAACTGTTGGAGTCGCTCCGTAGGAGCCATGGTTGAGAAAGTGAATTCCTTGCTTCAAGGGAAATGAAAGTTGAATATCTGCCAAATCACGATTCATGAAGTCACCACCGGAACGCCGGGACTTCCGAACAGAAGCGCTGACAAAAGTCGGTCTTGTGGAACCTTTGCTAACTCATGCGCTGCATCAAATTCTATAACGTCAAAATCATCGCCAACAGTCAGTGTTTCTGACAATGGAAGCCCCATTGCTCTTCTTCCGGCCTTCCATGTTCGGGTGAAAAGCTCATAGCCTGAATCTTGACCTGGCTGGCAAAACACATTGCGTTGCCTGTGCAAGAGTCTCTGTCCATAATCGACCACTCTCAGCTCATCGCGCGGACATGTCGAAACATGGCTGTCCGAGCCAATGCTCCAACTGCCTCCGTAAGCATGGAAGTCCTTTAACGGAAAGAAACCATCACCTAAGTTTCCCTCAGTGGTCGGACACATCACAACATGTGCTCCAGAGTCAGCGACAGCCTTCCACTCATGTGCAAGTACATGTGTAGTATGCACCAAATGCACGGAGTCATTGATGTCTACATTGTCCAGTAAATACTCGACCGAACGCTTACCCGTAGCGGCAAGACACTGCTCAATCTCAGCAGTTTGCTCAGCGATATGTAAATGCTTGGGCAGTTCCGCATACGTACCGAATATTTCACGCACATGATCAATTGGAGCAGCTCGCAGAGAGTGAGCACCTACTCCCAAACGGGCGTGTTCGTATTCGTTTACAACCGCGGCAGAAGCTTCAATTAACTTGTGATAGTCATCTACTCCTGAACAAACGAAACGACGCTGCCCGTCGTTAAAAGGTGTGCCAAATCCTGAAGTGTGATAGTACACCGGCACAAGTGTAATTGCAATTCCTGCGTCATGCGCGGCTTCTACCAACATGCGCCCCATGATAGCACGATCGGAATACGGCTGGCCGTTTACGTCATTGTGCAGGTAATGAAATTCCGCTACGGAAGTGTACCCACTGCGACGCATGGCACGATACAGTTTGGTTGCAATCTGTTTGACGTTTTCTGGTGAATATGTAAGTGCGCGCTTGTACATTTCGTTGCGCCATGACCAGAAATCATCACCGTCAGCTTCAATGGGGATATGATCGGTCAATCCAACAATTGCATACTGAAACGCGTGCGAGTGAGCGTTCTGAAAACCGGGAATAACGATTCCCTGTTCACTGTCAACTACACCATTGTACTCCGTTGCAGAACCAATACTTACAAGCTTCTTCTTGTCAGTTGCCACAACAACGTCGCTGTGCCATTCCTTACCATCAAAGAATTGTTGAATGCGTGTAGTAGTCATGTTCACATGTCCTCTAGCCTATCAGCCAAGGCTCGCAAGGTTGGTATGAGCGTTGCTTGCATGTTGGCTGCTCGATTGCTGTCAAATTTGGTTTCAGTATTGTCCATATACAGATCTTTCGACATCTCTAGTTGCAATGCATGTACACCTGTATGTGGTTTACCATGCGATCTTGTGATGTGACCACCCTTAAACGGCGAGTTATGACGTACATCCCAATCGCCGCTAGTCAAGCAATCCAAAGCAGTCTGAATCAAATCTTCATCTGCACTCGTCTCGTCGTTTGAACCGAGAATCAAATCAGGAAACGGCTCTTTGCGTATCGTTGGAACCAATCGTCGAATGCTGTGGGCGTCCCACAACAACACATTGTCGAAATGTGCTTTTAAGTGGCTAATTTCATCTCTAAGCACCTGATAGTACGGTCGATAGTATTGATCTAGTCGACGTTCAATGTCGTCATGTGTAGGACTACTCTCGTACAATGGTTCGTCCAAAAATGTTCGGGTTGGAACGAGTTCCGTGATGACACGTCCATCGGTATACAATGGCGTAGAATCTGGTGTTCGATTGAGATCTATGACCCACCGATGATACTTTGCCTTCACGACAGTTATGCCTAGTTGCGGCGCAAAGGAGTACAACTTGTCAACAAAAAAATCTGCGTCATCTTTGTGTTGCAAACACTTGGCATCCATTGTTGCTGCAACGTCCCCCGGGATCTCAAGGCCGCTATGTGGAACAGAGATAACGATAGGTCGTACTGTACTTGTAGGTCGTTGAATACTACACACAAGTTCTTGATTTGAATCTTCTACGCTACTGATATTGTCACCTTTACTTGCTTAAATGCTGGAGTTTTACTGCGTCCGTCTGTTGTAGTTGGAACCAACACATTGGCTTCTGGAAAATATGCTGCGACACAACCGCGTGCGATGTCGTACTCTCTCACTTCTACTGCGTCCATCCTACCGGTAGCATTGTGTATATGCACCTTGCCTTTGTGCTGCGTGCCGAGCTTCTTGATGTCGTCTGGGTTCATAAGCACAATCCAACGGCCTTCCTGATCGCGATACAAGTCATACTCTTCGTATATCACCGTGTTGAACTGACCTTCTGAGCGAATTGTCATTAAGTCAAACTCATCAGTTTGAGTTGGCATTGGCAAATCGGCTACGCGAAACGCGGCCTTGCCATCAGAAGTGTTGAATTGAGGAGTGTGATGCACACGTCCTTTGATATGAAATTCTTGCTTGTTTTGCTCAATTGTTTTGATATCCTCAAAACCGGGTACGATCTCAGCTATTGCCTCACGAATGTTTTGGTATTCTTCAAACGCGGCAAAGTTGACTTCTTCATTGCCGACAATCTGTTGCGCCAAATACGATATAATATGTGCTTCTGAGCGAACATTGTCTAACCTTGCTGGACCACCGTCGCTCAAACGCACATAGTTAAACATGCTCTCTTGCGTAGTTTTTTGCGGTTCTTCGTCTCGTGTTGCTACAGGCAGAACAATGACCTCTCCATCAACGCCATGTACATGTGTAGGATTGATTGTTGTGGTCAAATATACTTTGGTTGGTATAGCATTCAAGCTCTTTTCAGCATAGCTGAGATCTGGATTAGAACCATACAAGTTTCCACCCAACATAAATGCAAC
>JAUHYX010000228.1 GCA_030426285.1 bacterium | reverse complement strand
TCGTAAACAATAGTTGGCTCACCTGACTCCACTTCGTACCCTATTAATAGGCCAAAATTTGAGGTCAACAAGTACTTTTCGTTGGAAAGAAAGGAACACGGAAAATCGATGCCATATCCACCATTTAGTGGCACTACAGAATTCTCAAATGGTTCAATTGTTGACTGTGATGTCAAGCGAGTTTGAGGATGTTCCTCGTGTAAACTAATAGAGTATATTTTGTCCTCATTGCGACTGGCGAAGGGTACACCGTCAACAAACATTGGTGGTGCAACACTTTTATCTTCTGTATACACACTCTGATATACCTGTTCTCCTTGCTCTTCCCAGGCGAATGCAAAAATTTGAAAGTCTCTTGAAAAACACATTGATTGCATTCGTACATGACTTGGAATGTCTACATTCTCAACGTACGAGAATACGATTGTTTCACTCGGTACATCTAATACAAACACACCTCTGTTGCCCATTTTGCAAACACGATTTCCATCTGTAGAGGTTTCAGTTCTTGCAGTATAGAGTACGGAACCTGACGATTTTGTATCGACATAACTCACATCCTCAGTTTCTGAGTCGTATATGGCAAATTTGTGGTTCCCAACCACAATTTTTTGACCATTCATCGCAATAGACAATCCGGCTGAATGCGGTCCAATTCCGATAACTTCCAAAGAATCCAAATGGACTGTTGTAACGAATAGCCTACGCTCTATGTCGTAAATATTTAGAAGGTATCTCTCATCAGACAACTCAAGAAAAGCTATACGCTTAGAGTCAGGGAACAGATCGTGGTCGACAATAACTCCATTTTCAACAGTTGGTTCGATCGTGTGTAAAAGCTCAACTTCACTTAGATTCTGAGAAGTCGAAGGACTAGTGGCAATTGCGAACAAACACAATGGCACAAGACAAGATTTCTTCATTGCATGTGATTCCTGGAACATGTTGTGAACTGGGTCAAAATGTTCGACCACAGTGTATTTACGGTTAAGGTACTTGGAAACTTGTTTTTAACCAATATTTGCTGGGTTGTACAACCTGCCTTGTGGCAAATCGAAGTACCGTCAGAACCAAGCGCGAGATTTCGGATATCCTAACCCTTTAATACTATCATTGTAACAGCGCCCAAAATAGCCCAACTCGTAGTTTACAATAATGGCGTAATTCACGCCTTGCAGTTTTAGTTTGATTGTGTAATTTCCAGCCTCTCTGATGAAGATGTGTACTTACCTTACTGAAGTGACAGCGTCGCGCTGCAGGCAGTGCCTTTTGAATCTGTAACAACTAGTTGGTAGGTTCCTTGTGCCACGTGCACAAGGTGAACGGAAGGAACTATTACCCAAGACTCTGGGCTGAGCCACTCTGTTGTAAATGACATTGCGGTTTGACCGATGCTTGAGACTAGGTCTACTTGCAATGGACCCGACGTCATGCCAATTGGTTGAAAACGAACAGACTCACTGGTCGGATTTGGTGCTATCTGCAGAATACAATTGTTCTCACTTTCCTCTGGAACGTCAGTAATTGTAAGATTCAAACGAGTCATTGTGAGTTCGTTGTTGCGCAAAAACACCAGATTGTCATTGTCAGCATTTAACCTTGCGGAGCCTCGAATGAGCCCTTCGATGTCTGTGGAGTATCTATAGGCAACCAGGTCTACAAGGTCTACTTGGTACCAGCCCTCTCCCGGATTATTCAAGATCAGGTATCTACCATCAGAGGTGACATTGATGTTCCTTGCTCCGTCCGAAATTCCCTGCAAGACGCGTTCTTCTTTCAACACCATGGTCTCGGTGTTGTGTTTGTATACAATTGTGTGGGTTTCTTTGGCTTCCAAATCTTCGTTAAAAGAATACACCCACTTCCCATCGGGTGACAACACTGTTCGAAAGCCAAGATCGAATAAAGACATCTCGATCTTTCTTTCACGAATATCCACTATTGCTGTTCCATCTTCCATACCGCGCTTGAGCCCCATCTTCGAAAAATCAGGAGTTATATAGTGGCTTCGAATCCACTCTCCTAACATGTCGTCGGTAACCTCATAGTCAATGGCTAGTGGTTCCATATTGACGATGAATGCTCCCGCAAGCCCAAATAGGGCGACTTGGCTTCCATCATTGCGAAAAACAACTTTTGCGGCATTGCAGTTGCGATCGGCATTAGAAATCTCTAGCTTTTCGACAACCTGGTGTTCATACTCCCAAAGCACAAGGTGGTTGTATCCTATTGCAACTGTCTTTCCATCTGGAGAAATTGCTAGACCTAGTTGTTCGCTCTGCGACTGGAACAGGTCTGTCAGTTCTTGGCTCGCGACAACCGATCCATCTTCAACCAACCTAACTTCTGCGAAACAAGGCCTAACACCATCCTTAATCTCAGATGGGGCAGTATATACGACGGCAAACCGTTCTCCATCGGGGAAAAACGCAACGTCTGCGATGTAATAACCAATCGGTCCGACAGTTGTATGCCAAAGTCGATTGAGCTCCTGGGCATGCAACGACGTACAACTCAACAACAACACAACAACAAAACAAAGCAAGTGCACACTTCGAGATGCACAGGCTGATAGGTAAGGATTCATAGAGATAGGCTTCCGCACGGGTTGAACTAATTTTTGTGACATACGCCAAGAAACTACAGCAAATGGTTGTGCCGTGCAAGGTAAAGGGACGGAAGAGGCGGAAGGGAATGAGCGGGTGCAAAAAAAAAGGGCCTCTGGGGCCCTTGCTTACATTTTTACTTCGGTGCGCAAATCAATTTCTTCGAGAACTGCGCTGACCCTAAGACACTCTTGGAATTCGCCTTGGAACACTTCTGCGAAGCCTGAGTGATGCACCTCAAGCGTGAGCTGTTCTGCTCGCGAAAGTGAACAACCAGTTGCTCGAATGATCTGGTTTATCACCTCATCAAACGTGTGCCACTCGTCGTTAAACAAGATAACCTTTCCCGTTAGTTTTACTTGCTCTAACACCAATTCTTCTGGCGACTCAAGCTCCATTGAGCTGTTCCACTGAAGTAGTTTTTTAACCAAGTTCAACAAGTTACCCGTTCCTTTTTGCTTTGGTAAATATCGTTTGCATGTTCGATCCAGATTTGCAATATACGAATCAATAGATTTTGGATCAAATTAACCGTACATTTGCAGTTCATTCTTGCACTAAGTGGACTGTCGAATAGCGATGTCTGATTTTCTGAAAGAACTCGATGAAACAATTGATGAGCGCTCAATGCTGTCTCATCCGTTTTTTGCTTTGCTGCGTTCTGGTAAGCTCAGCAAACAATCTCTGCGAGCTTTTACATTGGAGTACAATGTACAAGTTCATATGTTCCCAACATTTGTATCAGCAACTCATGCCAACTGCACGGACCTCGAAGTAAGGCGAATGTTGGTTGAAAACTTGGCTGAGGAAGAGATGGGACCAGACAACCATCCAGAGCTCTGGAAACGTTTTGGGGACAGCCTTGGCATTGGACGAGAAGAATACGCTGCTTATAAACCGTTACGCCACACACATGCAAGTGTGCATATTTTGGGCGACTTGGCCCGGAGAAAGGAACCTCAAGAGGGGTTGGCGTCTCTTTATGCTTATGAGTCACAAATACCGGCGTTTTCTCGCGTGTTCCTGGATTCGTTGGATGCCCACTATGGGCTGTCGCAAGAAGGGGCTGGCACAGAGTTCTATCGCGTTCATGAGCTAGCTGATATCGAACATTCAGAAGAGGTGCGCAATGCGCTGGCAATCATGTGTCCCACTGCTCGTACGCAGGAAGATGCGCTATTTGCTGCCAAGGAGGCATGTGACGCGTTTAACTTGCTGTTTGATGGTGTATACGAAACATACTGTTGATGTGAATCGAGAGCGGTTGGTTCAGCAAAGAATAGTTAACAAAAAAAGGGACTCACTTGTAAAGAAGTGAGTCCCTTTCTTTTTAGAACTTCATCGCGTTCTTGTCTTAGAATGCCAACGGGTTGCTGGTATTCATGAAGAACGGAACAAATACCAAGCTGATGATCGCCATCAATTTGATCAGGATATTCAAGGCTGGACCAGAGGTGTCTTTGAATGGATCACCTACAGTGTCACCAACAACAGCTGCTTTGTGAGCATCTGAGCCCTTGCCACCAAGTTCACCCGTTTCAATGTACTTTTTCGCATTGTCCCAAGCACCACCTGAGTTGGCCATGGAAACTGCGAGCATCACTCCGCAAACTAGCGAGCCAATCAACACACCTGCGAGCATCTTTACACCAAAGAGGTAGCCAATTACAAGTGGAGTCAAAATTACAAGCAAACCAGGTGCGATCATTTCTTTCAACGATGCTTCAGTTGAAATTTCAACACATTTGCCATAATCCGCGCGCCCTTTACCTTCGAGCAGACCAGGAATTGAGCGGAACTGGCGACGTACTTCTTCGATCATCGCGAGTGCCGCCATACCTACAGAACGCATGGTCATGGCTGAGAATGCAAATGGAAGTGCACCACCAACCAACAAACCGCACATTACTGCTGGGTCTAATACATTGAGAGAATCGATATGAGCACGAGTCAAGAATGCAGATGTCAACGCGAGAGATGTCAATGCAGCTGAACCAATTGCAAAGCCTTTACCAATGGCCGCAGTTGTGTTTCCTGCTGCGTCAAGTGCATCAGTACGGTTGCGAATATCTTTACCCATTTCTGCCATTTCAGCAATACCACCTGCGTTGTCAGCAACCGGGCCATATGCGTCAATCGTCAGACCAACAGCTATTGTTCCAAGCATACCGATAGCTGACATCGCGATACCGTACATACCAGCACTCAAGTACGCAACAACAACTGTAGCTGCGATCAAAATCATCGGAATCACAGAGCTGTTATATCCGAGCGCCAGACCGTAAATAATGTTCGTGGCTGAACCAGTTTTTGAAGACTCTGCAACTTCGCGAACTGGACCGTAACGGTGAGAAGTATAATACTCAGTAATCAGTCCAATAAGCATTCCCGAAATCAAACCAGCTGCCAAACTCCAGTATACACCAGTATTCAAAAAGGTTTTTCCACCTTCTACAAGCTGGAACGTCGCCGGAATCAGTTTCTCAGTTACTGGATATAGTATCGCGAGCATGATGAGTGTTGAAATGATCAAGGAAAACTTCAACGCACCTTCAACTTTTTCTTCGGTTTGTGGACGAATGAAAAAGAGAGAAATCAAACTTGCAACAATACCAATACCACTCACGAGGATAGGGAAGAGAAGTGCAGATTGCTGCATCTCGGGTGTCAATCCACCCATGGTAAACGCAGTTGCACCGATCACAAGAGCGGCACATGTACTTTCAGCAATCGAGCCAAACAGGTCGGCACCCATACCTGCGATATCGCCAACATTGTCACCAACATTGTCTGCAATCACAGCAGGGTTGCGCGGATCGTCTTCTGGAATGCCAGCTTCAACCTTACCAACAAGGTCAGCACCAACGTCAGCAGCCTTTGTGTAGATACCACCACCTACGCGTCCAAAGAG
>JAUHYX010000227.1 GCA_030426285.1 bacterium | reverse complement strand
CTGTTGCATTCCTGCCATTGTGAAGGAGAAAGACATGGTCAATTGTGTTTCCCGAATACAAATAGGTGTACCCCAACTGTTCAACGTGTGCAGTTGAAAACTCGCCACTTTCAAACCACCCAGCATACGGGCTAGCAGATCCCGAAACAATGCTCTCACCTATTTCGTCGTTGAAGTCGCCTACTACAACGACAGCACGATCTTGCCAGACTACAGCCGAATCAAGTAGTTCTTGTGCATTGTCACTTCTCCAATTCCAATCCTCCAACTCGTTGCCGGACTTTGCGTGAATATTGACGATGCGAATGGCATTCCACTGATCGTCAACAAAATCTGTGACAAGTGGCCTTCTGCCACCTGCCCATCCTCTTCCCGGTGTCTCTAACTCGAACCAGTCAACACGAGACAATCGCGAAGCATCGTGTAGTGTCACGTTATTTTGAAACAGCAACGGATCTCTGTGTGCAGCCTCAAAACTAGGCAAGAGCTCTTGCAGGTACTCAACAGCCCACCTGTTCTGCACTTCTTGAAGTGTCACTATTCCAACATCGTGGTCAACAATGAGGTCGCGAAGCAGCTCTACCTGCAGCGTGTCATTCTGAGGGCCTAAGCTATCACTTCCAAGAAACCACGTGTTGAGTGACAATATGTTCGTATGAAAAACAGATGAGTGCGTTGTGTGTAGTGCAATATCTCTTCTGTATCGAGGCATTATCTGACGTTGTCCCTCCCATTCTGTAACGAAACCCGTCACGGTACACGTTGTTGCGGGTATTGGCATGCCTGCCAACCTAGTATTGCCGTCGATCCACAATGTCACATTGGCATCTCGCAACGCAATATTCGTATAATGTTGCATGCACCCTGGGGATGTCCATTGCGGCGTCACATCGCAACTAATCAACATTCCTTCTTGGTCTTCTGAAATACTGTCAATAAGCACATGTGTAGTGGGAACCGGTTGTCCTGCCTGTAAGCTTTCAAGACTGACATCGACCAATTCAAGTAAGCCATTGTTTGGATGTGTTGCACCGTATTCCTGTAGTGTTCCTTCCCCATGAACTACATCCCCCACTTCAACCATCGTACTGAAAGAAGAGTCAAAAACCGCAATTGCCCCTGTCTCATCTTGAATGAACGACAACAAACCAAATTCATCTACACTTGTAACAGTGCCTGAAAACGGCGTTGTGCTCCCAACTGGCATGTTTCTAACTTCCTGCAATGTTTGTCCGGTAGCAAGAAGCGAGAGCGCAAGAAAGCAAGCAATTGTCATCAATCTGAACATTGGAACTCCCACATAAAAAAAATGGCCATCCAGTTGGATGGCCAAGTATACGGAATCTGGTCGAACTCTGAATAGTGTCTACTTCACAAACTCAACCAATGCAGTTTGCGTTGAACCATCGCTTTCGCCTTCAAGTAGCATGAAATAAACGCCTGATGTCAGGTTACTACAATCTATGCGAAGTTGGTCAGTAGCCCCAGAATTCTTGGCTGATAACATCAATCGGCCGGCTTGATCAAATACAGACACAGATACATCTGCGTACATGTCTTTGAGTTGAACCGTAAGATGTTCTTGCGCTGGAAGTGGGTAGAGATTCGTGACTTGCAGTCCTTCCACAAGAGATGCATTTCTCAATAAACTTTCACTATTGGCTGAACTCTTGCTCATACGCTCTAGTTCCGACAACTCAAACACTGTGATTCCATTGCTTGAATTGCTCATTGCATACACTGTGTTGCTTTGGGGATCAACGGCGATGTTGTACACATTGTAGAGACCCTGAACACCGTTGACGTTGCGCTTCACAAATTCTTCAAAACTTGTACTGCCATCGTCTGTATTGCGCTTGAAGTGTGACACTGCATTGTCACCCTTAGCAGCTGCGAAAACGTGCTGGCCGGTTGGAGCAACACGATTCTGATACGCGCCGTTGAGTCCGTCAACACCATCGCTTCCGTCCTTAAATCGCTCAACAAATGTCAATGCACCAGTTGCACTATTGCGATCAAACACCGCGAGGGCATTGTCGCGGTAACCCGTGACGAACACTTGCTCACCATCAGGAGACACAGATACTCCACTCGCACCCATGAGGCCATCAATACCACCGGAGCCATCTTTCTGATGTTCTACAAATGTCAACTTGCCCTTTTCTTCTGCGCGCGAAAACACGCTCACGGCATTGTCTTGATATGCCGCAACATACACGTTCTTGCCATCTGGACTTATATCAACTGCTCGTGGAGTGTGCATTTTAGTGACACCGCCTTGACCATCTTTGAAACGCTCTACATAGGAAAGAGTTCCTGTGGTTTGGTTGCGCAAAAAGACAGTAAGTTTTCTATCACTTGAGCTCACAGAATACACATTGCGTCCGTCCGGACTTACCACTATGTCTTCCACATATTTGAGACCATCAACTCCGTCAACATTGCGTTTTGCTTTACCAACATATGTAAGGCTTCCAGTTGTTGCTGAAACACTAAAAATCCCAATGGCATATTCAGTTCTTGAGGCAGTATAGAGGAAGCGGCCATCCGGCGACATTGCCACTTGCGTTACGCGATTCAAACCTTGATTGTTGGCTGAAACATGGTCTATATATGTCAATGTTCCGCTAGAGGTTCTGGTAAAGTGATTAACAGCTCTGGATGTATAGGCAGCAACATACACATGTTCTCCGTCTGGCGAGACAACGGCACCGCGCGGAGCTTTGAGTCTATTGATCTCGCCGCCTTGCGACACATATTGAATCTGATGTAGCTCGCGATCGTTTGTGCCAAGTGGGCGTGTATATACGGTTATTGTACCAGTGCTAGAAACGCCGCCCTCAAAACCAAATGTATATTCAAAGTTATCTAGTCCATGGAACCCAGTAGTCGGTGTATACACAACTGTATTGCCGGTAATAGCGGTAGTTCCCCAGTTTGGAGTAGAAGTACTCAGTATACTAGAAGAATACGCATCGTCGTTGGCCATGACGGCAATCGTATGAGATCCAGTGCTTTCGCTGTAGTCGTGACGACCAAAGAGCTTTCCAATAATGTTAATTGTGAGCGAACTCGAATTTGATTGTTCATCATAGACTGTGAATACAAGAGAACCGGTTGTAGACAGCAAGCCATCGCCAATCTGTATAGACAAGTTTGTTGAACTCACTTGATTGAATGCAAGGGTACCCGACCCAACCTCGTTGTCATCGTCGTCAAACGTCACCGCTTGAATCGAAGCAACATCATAGTAGAAGCTCCCGAGTACGTTAAATTGACCTCCAGAAACCGTTGCTTCGGTGGTGTTTGGAGTTACAGATGTGAGCGCAACAAACGGACTTGTTTCATATTCCAAAGTCCATCCAGCCCCATTCAGAATGAGGTCAGAAGTAAACTGAATGAGAACAGTTCCAGTTGTAGAAACTTGCACACTCGGATTGTCTCCGGCCTCATATGATGCAATTGTTGGAGCATTTGTGGTTGGTCCGTCATACAAAACAACCTCGTCTGTAAACGCAGCAAGTTCAAACTCGGTAAAATCGAGGACAATAAATCCGTCACAATCGGGGTGTATCACATGGAATTCGTTGATGCTATTTGCATAGTTGTCTTCACCCGATTCATCAGATAACGAGCCTTCACAAGCATTGTTGAGTGGTACATTCACGAAACTAGCACCCCACCCTTCTGCGACATCACTCTCATCTGAGTCAAATGCAACAAACATGCTACCACTTACTGCTGCAAAACTACCTGGGATACTTGAGCCGGTGAACGTTCCGAGCAACACACCTGACGTGTTTTCGCCATCGTATACCGAAACTTCATCAGATGCGTGGACATCAAACTCATCGAATGTCAACACAATTGCTTGGTTTGTTGTTGACTGAATATGCCAAGTGCAGGTAGCTCCTGTAGAATAGTCTTCCGAACCAGAGCCATCATCGATGCGGCCGCTACTTTCGGTGAATACCAAGTCACCCTGACAACCAATATTTCCAACAGTTGAGTATTCAAATTCCCAACCTGGAGCAGAGATGAACCCATTGGTTTCAAAGCGAACCAATAGAGTGCCACTGGTAGCATACACAACCGGTGGAAGTTCGTTAAATGAGTACTGTCCTAATAGTGGTGCATCAGAATCTAGGCCATCGTACAAGTACACATAATCAGCATTCCACTGCGTTGAGAATTCTGTGAACTCAACGCGGATAGGACCGCCACAGTCTGGACGCACGATGTAGCGATTATTCAGATTGTTTTCATAGTCGGATTCGCCTGAACCGTCATCAACGGTGCCTTCACAGTCCTTATACAGATCCACATTGAAATAATTGGCTTTCCACCCTGCTGCTTGACTTGTTTCATCTGATGAAAACAAAATATACATCGTTCCGGTGAGGGAGTATACCGTCGTTTCTAGGTCACCGGCTCCAGTAAAGGAAGCCAAAAGTTCGCCCTCATCGACACCACCGTCGAAGACTGAGACTACATCGCCGGCACCGAGATCAAACTCAGTGAAGTTCAATCCGATAGCATTCCCAGTTGTAGATTCAATCGTCCATGAACACGATGCGTCTGCAAAGTAGTCGAGGTTCAAAGATCCGTCTTCAATGACGCCGGACTCCTCAGTTAGTACAGTATGACCTGAGCATCCTCCGCCTGCTTCGATCATCGAGTACTCAATTGACCATCCATCACTCGTCAACAAACCATCAGTAACAAAGTGTACCACGGCACTTCCCGTTGTAGATAGAACCTGTTCTGGCTCATTTCCCGTTGAGAATCGGGCGTCGTCGAGTGAGGCCCGAGCGGTTCGTTGAATACGATAGTGCCGCCGTTGCGCAGGACGCGGAAGAACTCCTTGATGGTATCTTCCGGATTGGGAACGTGGTGAAACGCGTCGAAGCAGATGATGCGGTCGAGCGACTCTCCCTCCAGGGTCACGCCAGGACGAAAGCGGTCACCACAGCACCCGGTGAGCCGCTTCGCCTGTTGCTCGCAGTCGAACTCCCGCTCGGTGATGGCCATGGCCATCGTGGGAAGCGAGAGAAGGACCGCCATCGCAGTGAGACGCACCGCGGGTCGAATCGTAAGCCATCGTTTCCGTCTTAAGGTCTGCATGATCACACCACTGTCGCAAAGACGAGGCCAAGTCAGAACTTCGGCCACTTGCACGGCTCGGAGGATTTGCGCCGTGAATTCCCTTCGTCACCCTGCGCCATCTCCCGTGAGCCCCCGTTCACGGCCGCCGCGACTGACGAAAATTCGTCGGTCGCGTCGAAACCACGACGTCGCGAAACGTGTTTCGCGTCAACCATCGGGGGCCAGGATGCGGCGGAGCATGGCGCGGGTGATGCCGTAGAGCGGCGGCACCCCCTCGTGCGCCGCCATGCCCTCGCTGAGGTTGTGGGCCGGCTCGAGGGGAAGGTCGTGGTCATGGCAGCGATGTTCACCAGCTGCCCGAGCATCTGCCCTCAGCTCACCGCGCAGATGGGCAACCTTCAGCGTCGCGTCGGCGAGGACGTCCCCCTGCGCCTCTTGAGCGT
>JAUHYX010000360.1 GCA_030426285.1 bacterium | reverse complement strand
GTCTTTGGGAGTCTCCGTTGTTTAGCAACCCGCTAGCAACAGGCGTGTATGTTGATGCTACAAACAACTTTGTACAAGATAATGAAAAACTACAATTGCGTGTATATACAGGTGGTGATGTTGAAGAGTGTTTGCTGCAGGTTGGTGAGAACCAACAACTCGTTAATGATTTCACATTTCCAGTAAAACAAGTACAGGTTTTAGTTGACGGTGTCGGTACGCACGACATTCTTGCACTATCTTCTTCTAGTGTAGATACACTTTGGTTTGGCGGACAAGTTGTAGCGAGTAACACCGCCTCTCCGACTTGCACTCCGTCAACCGAAAACCTTGGCAACTTTACTATGGGAATTCGTTCCATAAACATCAGTGGAACTTCGTATGAGAGTAGGCAAGCACATCAAGACAACCCAGAGAGTCCTGAAGGATACCTAGATCGATCAAGTACACATGTGTTCCAACTTTCTCCGGGTGAACAAATAATTGAAGTTGTAGTAGGAAATTCATACGCCGAGAATATTGCTGTGTTTGTAGATGTAAACAACGACGGTGATTTTGAAGACATTGGAGAGCGCGTGTGGGATTCACCGTCAGCAACAGGCATTCACACAGGGGTCTTTGCTTTGCCATCAATTGAAGAGCCGGGCGTTGTTCGCTTGCGAGCAATCAGTGACAACAGCGCTATTGAAAGCGCTTGCCATGAGCCGGAATACGGACAAGTTGAAGACTATGGTGTGTATGTTTTGCCTTCTGTGAACATTGCGAATGTAAAGGTCGAAAATAGCGGACTGGAAGTTCAATTCTCAGCCGATATCGAGACGAATGAAACTGTTCGATTGCTGGGATTCTTGTGGCAACCACAAAACACGGCGCCAGGGTTCCACAATGCAATTGGTCAATGCATTGCCAATAGCAACTTCGAAGGCACAGCAACAATTGAATCTACTCGTGCTCTCGATGTTTATGCATTTGTTGCAACAGATAGGGGGACAGCCTTTTCATCCCCCATTTCTTTCAGCATAGAACCGCATGACCCATCTCCTCATATTCAACGCGCGGAGGTAGTTGACTATACACATGCCGAGATTGAAACCACAATACAGGTAGGCGGAGCAACGATTTTGTCGCAAGGCATTTTATGGGGCTTTGAAGAGGATTTGAACAAAATCGTTGCTCCGCCT
>JAUHYX010000006.1 GCA_030426285.1 bacterium | reverse complement strand
GTGATGTTTTCAAAAATATTGATTCCCGAAACTGAGCAAGCAGAAACTGCTGGCCAACATGTAAAGCCTGTTGACTCTGAATACGACAATTGGTTTGCGGCAGTCATAGGCGGATCGAGGCAAGGCGTAACATTGTGTGTTGGTTTAGCAGCATTGCTCATAGCGGTGTTGGCCATCACCGGGATTGGCGACAGCGTTGTAGGTGCTACCAGTGGTGCATTGGCATCGGCCTTTGGATGGGAGGGAAGCTTAACCTTACAAACTATTAGCGCTGCTATCATGTATCCATTTGCATGGATGACTGGGATCGAGTCCACGCAGGTCAGCGCCTTGTCTCAACTCCTGGGCGATAGGCTTCTTTTGACAGAGGCAGTTGCGTATCAACATTTATCGACCGGAATTGACAATGGGACAATTAGCGGTCAACACAACATTGTAGTGTGCACGTATGCACTATGCGGCTTTGCACACATCGCATCAGTGGCTATTTTTGTAGGTGGTGCTTCGGCACTGGCTCCATCTCGAGCCAACGACTTGTCGAGAATTGCGCCTAGAGCATTGTTGGCAGCAACCCTGGCTTGTCTTTCAACTGCGGCGATTGCCGGATTGTACTTGTGACTTTAACCAAAGCGAACATATATGTTTGACCAACAGACTTTTAACGAATTTGTATTGCGAAACAAAGCAATAGCAGTGTACGACGCTCCATTGACGCTCAAGAGTGGGCGCGAATCCTACTTTTATGTCAACTGGAGAACAGTTGTCGAAGACGCCTTTAGTTTGTCGCAACTAGCGGATTTTGTTCTCGCATATCTCGAAGCGAAGAATGTGTCTTTTGACACACTATACGGTGTACCAGAAGGAGCGACAAAACTCGGAATTGTGGCTCAAATGCGCTTGGCGATGCAGTCACAACAATTTGCAGAAGGGTCGCATGTTGTGTCCATGGGTCGCGCTAAGCCCAAAGAACATGGAGACCCCAAGGACAAATTCTTTGTTGGCGCTCCGCGAGGCAGAACTATTGTCATAGAAGATACCGTGACAACCGGTAAAAGCTTGTTTGCAGAACTCGACAAGTTGTCTGAGCAATCGGTTGACGGACAGATGTGAGAAACGCGCAGACGGTTCGTCGGTTTACGAAGAACTCGAGCGCCGAAACATCAACGTGTACAGTTTGAGCCGGGCGGTTGACCTCATTCCGCATGCCTTGCGCAACGCCGAGAACGAGACAAAAAAGAAACTTTCTGAGTATTATGCCCAATACGGGACTGAAAACATTACATGGCTATGATATTCGTCATGAGTATGTAGTGAAAATAATCTGATATTACGAGATATACGCACCCACTTAATCAGGGAGAATATATATGTACGGTGGTGGATTTATACCCGACGACATAGACAAAAAAGTACCTGTGGATCAAGAAGACCCGGTGCGTTTGGAGGAATTCCAAGCGCGGATTGATGCCGGTGAAAAGATTGAACCGCATGACTGGATGCCACATGAGTATCGCAGACAATTAATTCGACTCATAGAGCAACATGCTCACAGTGAAATAATCGGCGCATTGCCTGAGGGTACGTGGATCACGCGTGCGCCAGGGTTCCGTCGCAAACTGAGTCTACTCGCAAAAGTGCAAGATGAAGTTGGCCACGCCCAACTCCTGTACAATGCAGCAGAAACTCTTGGGAAGCCCCGCGAAGCAATGATCAACGACCTGTTGAGTGGAAAGAGCAAGTATTCAAATGTTTTCAATTATCCAGCAAAAACCTGGGCAGACACCGCTGTTATTGCATGGCTCATTGATGCGGCAGCAATCGTAAACCAAACCACAAATGCAAAGGGTTCGTATGGACCGTATTGCCGGGCGTTGGACCGCATTTGCCAAGAAGAGTCGTTCCACTTGTTTTATGGATATGAGTCTGTTGTGACACTTGCCACGGGCACTGAACAACAACGCGCAATGGTGCAAGAAGCCTTAACGCGCTGGTGGAAGCCGATCATGCACTTCCACGGACCTCCAGACACATCATCAGTTCACGGAAACCAACTTGAGCGTTGGAAAGTGAAAATGGCCTCAAATGATGCCATGCGCCAAACATTCCTCAATATGTATGTCCCTAAAATTTGGGAATTGGGTCTCACAGTTCCTGATCCAGACTTGAAGAAAAACGAAGAGACTGGGCAATGGGAATTTGGCGATCCAGATTGGGATGAATTCTGGGAAGTGATTAAAGGCAATGGTCCTTGTAATCACGAGCGACTTCAGGTTCGCCGAAAGGCCGAGGAAGACGGTAGGTGGGTGCGCGAAGCACTTATGGCTCGTTCAGGAAAACAAGTTTTGCCACTCAGTTAAGCATCAAAACAGCAAGGAAGTATGGCTACGATAAAGTCGTTAGATCCGCGCGTCGCACGTGCGGAATTACCAACAGAACCAACAGAAGTGGTTCTCAACCCAGAGGAACAGTGGGAAACATACGAAGTGTTCCATCAGAAAAAATCAGGTGCACGGCACATTCATCAAGGAACCGTACACGCTCCTAGCTCGGAATTGGCATACACATTTGCCAAAGAGCAGTATGGGCGCAGAGATCAAACATATAGTATCTGGGTGGTCAAAACATCGCAGGTATTCACTGTTGAAAATGATAATAGTTTGTACAAAACGGTTCCTGAAAAACAGTACCGCAATGCGGGATTCTACAAAGTGCGAGACAAGATAGAGAAGTTTAAGAGGCAGATGAATGAACACTAGCGCATTAGAAAACTATATTCTGAAGACGGCCGACGATTTGCTCGTGCTCGGGCACAGGCATTCTGAATGGACGGCATTTGGCCCGGTTATCGAAGAGGATATTGCCTTTTGCTCAATGGCTCAAGACAAGGTTGGACAAGCGCAGGCGTTGTACAATGTGTTGCATACAACGTTTGGTTACGATCATCCTGACACCTTGGCGTTTTTGCGTGAAGAAGGGAAGTACACTTGTGCTCAGCTGGTTGAGCTGCCGAATGGCGGTTACGACACTTCGCTGATGCGCCACTTTTTGTTTGACCATGCCGAGCGGGTGCGTCTCGCTTCTTTGGTTTCTTGCCCATTTGAACCGTTGGCCAACCTAGCCAAGAAATTTAAAGGGGAAGTTGAATACCATGTGTTGCACGCCAACACTTGGATTGACCAGCTTGGCAATGGAACAGAAGTCAGCAAAGCCCGCATGCAAACTGCGTTGGATGAGTTGGCTCCGTATGCTCTTGGTTTGTTTGAAGCAATCGAAGGCGAGCAGGAGCTTGTAGAGCAGGGAGTTGTTGTAAGTGAGCAGGATTTGCAAGCACAATGGCAAGCGGCGATAGACCCAATTTTGGAAAAAGCAGGCCTCGCTGCTCCTGACTGGAGTTCTATCACACCAGTAGTTGGCGGCCGAAAGGGTTATCACTCCGAATATCTGGCACCATTGGTGAAAGAAATGAGTGAAGTGCTCGTAATAGATACAGAGGTAGAATGGTAACTGAGCAGGAAATATGGACTGCTTTAGATAGTGTTATGGATCCCGAGATTCCCAAGCTTAGTGTGGTGGATCTCGGGATGGTTTCGTCGATATCTATTGACGAATCCGGAGCAGCTGAGGTAGAAGTAACTCCTACATTTGCAGGGTGTCCGGCAATTGACTTCATAAAGCGTTCGATTCGAGATGCTGTTGTTGAACTCGGGGTTGAGTCAGTGACAGTAAATGTGAATTTCGACCGACAGTGGAATTCAAACATGATTTCTGAAAAGGGTCGAGCCTTAATCAAAGATTGGGGTTTAGCTCCTCCGCCAGTTCATGATGGATATATTTCGTTGGACGTGTTACAGAATGTTGCTTGTCCGCATTGCGATTCTCGCAATACGACAATGCAAACTCCGTTTGGTCCAACCTTGTGTCGCTCAATTCACTACTGCAACAATTGCAGTCAAGCTTTTGAACAGTTCAAGCCCGTTACCTCAGGCTAAGGACATGTGATGCTCGGCACCACGGCTCTAGAAAACTCAAAGAATTGTTTGTTGTACCAACCCATGTTAGGAATTCGTACCGCCAAACACATAAAATGCAGCGGTTTCTCGAGAGATATATGGGCAACAGGAATACCAATCCCAACAAATGGGAATGGCTAGAATACTTTGCCCCACCAGGTCACGTCTACACCATGTATACTCCAAGAGGTACGCACCGCGGGTATGACGAACCAATCAAGAGCATTCGCATAGAAGCAGTGCGCCAAATAATCAATGGCACTACAACATCTGAATTGAGCCGGGATACCGTGATGCGGGCGTATGCAAGGTGAGATGAACGACATAGTACTGTTCGACGGTGTCTGCAATTTGTGCAATTCCAGTGTCGACTTTGTGGTGCGGCACGAACGCGACAACAACCTGAGATTTGCCTCGCTGCAATCCGACTTCGCCACCGCGCTTCTGGCAGAACACGGAATCGTCATTGAGGGTGATCCTGATAGTATCGTTGTTGTGAAAAATGGCGTATTGCTTGAGCAATCCGATGCAGCCATGGCAATTGCATCTCATCTGAAGATGCCATGGCGGATAGTTGCCGTGGGCAAACTTGTTCCTAAGTTCTTGCGAGACAGGATTTACGATTGGGTCGCAAAGAACCGGTATCGATGGTTCGGCAAAAAGGAAACTTGCCGTATTCCAACTCCCGAAGAACGCTCACGGTTTTTAGGCGCAATTGTGTGGTTGTTTCCGTTGTTGAGCCTGTTCGGCACTGCGCAACACATAGAAATTACCCAACAGTTCAGAGAGGATGTTCAAGCCTCGCAGCTACACCCACACTATAAATCACAGCTTTTAGATTCAGTGCGTCTGGTAGAATCGATGAAGCGGGTACATTTAATCGCCACTGGTTCGTCAAGTGGTTGGCACGACGATTCAGAAGATGTTGTTACGATGTTTCAATCGTTTGCAACAAACCCATTGGAGGGGGAAGACTACTCTGCAAAGGTTATTGGATTTCAATGCAACAATAGTGGTGTCGGCGGGTTTGTGGATATCGAAGGTTGGTTCTCGGACACTCGAGATCGTGAGTCTCGAGCACTTTTGTATTTCTACAAAGGTATTGTTCGCAACGGCTTTAACACAGACTTAGGAAATAGCAGAGGGAAGACTGGAGGAGGGCTGTCCTTGGAGCGTCTCAACAACGGTACAATTACCGTAAACGACTTTGCTTGGTATGTTGAGTTGAACGAAGCAGGTGATTCTTGGGACCCTGTTGATGGTATGGACAATTACAGTGACACGATTCTTGGTTGCTACAACAATGGCCAAATTTGGTTTCCTGTTGTTTATACAACTTTTGGTGAACAGCGAAAGCCACGCCAACGAGAACTGTTGCTAGATTTCAACCGCGATGGACGCACAGATACACTTTTGGTGTATGATTCGCAATCATACGCTAATTGGGACTCACAGATAATTCTTGCAGAAGGAACTGATACAATTTGTGTGCCGCATCTCTTGTTCTCATCTGTTGAACACGATTCATTGAGTTACTACGGAGAACAATTCCCGGTTGTTGAGCAAACTGACTCAACGTTGACGATAACATACATTACTGAACGCGACGCCAAGCAAACAATGTCTTATGGGGTTGTTTGGAATGAAATTCTACACGCGTGGCTCTTTGATCTAACTTTGACTCAAGGCAACGCAGTTGGCAATAATCCTAGCTACACGCGAATCGAGGAATTTGACGCCATGTGGACGTTTCAACAGTAGCTCTACATCCTAAATCCGGTTCCTTCAACTGCTTCCAACATTGCCCCGTAACGAATACCTCGCGTACTGACTTTACAGGATGCCAAACCAAAATGTCTGAAGACTTCGCGGAGAATCATTGCCCCCATAGGCAAAACGTCGGCACGCTTTTCTTCGACCACACCGGTTGCAACAATTTCGTCTTTTGACATGCCAAACAGCATAGTGCATGCAGACTCCACATCTTCTCTCGTCAAAGAGAACCCATGCAATTCAGTAGCCCTCGACGGATCTTTTGCCATGATAAGGTTGGCAATGCTTGTAGGTGTTCCACCAACGGCCGTCAAATCTGGTATGTCTTCGTTCCCAAAACTTGCCATCTGTGTATTCAAGAACATATGGGCTTTGTCAATCGCCAAGTCTGGAATCGGTTGTTTGTTCACGAAGCGTTCTGAGAGCTTTACGGCACCAAATTCTAAACTAATTCGACTGAGAACATTGTTGTTTTCTCCAAGACACAACTCGGTTGAACCACCACCAATGTCCAGCACCGCTGCTGGTCCATCAAAATCCTCAGCACCCATGAAAGCTAATCGCGCCTCAAATTCACCGGATATTGGAAGCACCGGAATACCCAAAGCAGCGTCGAGCGCTTTGAGAACTTCTGATTGGTTAGTGGCAGTTCGAACAGCAGAGGTTGCCACGGCAAAACACCGTTCTACCGACAACTCCTGCATGCGAGTTGCAAACTCGCGCAAAACAGCGCTGGCTCTGTCCAAAGGAGCTTGTGCAATGGCACTTTCCTTGCCGAAACCCTGACCTATTCTGGGCATTTCATACACATTTTCTACCACATCAAACGAACCATCTGCGTGAACATCCGCCACTACCATAAGGATCGTATTCGTACCAATATCTATTCCTGCTGCTCTTTTAGCCATTTCTAGTTCTCTCTACAACATTCAAGGTTTCTTAAAACAAACTGCTGCCCACTCACCATCAATTCTCGTCTCCAAGAACTGAAAGCCTACACGTTGCGCTTCAGTCACAACTTCATCTACATCGTACTTTAGGAGGCCACTGACAATGAGTGGTCCACCAGACTCTAAAGCGGTATAAAAACGGTCAAGATTTGGCAAAATCACATGCCGATGAAGGTTCGCAACAATTCCATCGCTTATTGGTAGTTCGACAGTGAATACATCAGCTTCTAAAACAATACATTGCGTACTACTAACTTGGTTTAAGCTCAAGTTCTCAAGCGTGTTGGCCACAGACCATTCGTCAAAGTCAAATGCAAACACAGAACCCGCACCTAACTTTATTGCGCCGATTGCCAACACTCCTGTGCCGGTTCCTGCATCAATCCACCGCTGACCTGGCGCGACATGTTCTTGCAAGAATCCGAGAACCAAAGCTGTAGTTTGGTGGTGCCCGGTACCGAACGACATTTTTGGTGTCACAACTATAGTGAGTTCAGCGTCTACTGAATCAGCCAAATGTTCTGGAACCACAACAATTGAGTCACCGATATATGCGGGCTTCAGTGACTTCTCCCATTCTTCATTCCAATTCTTTCGTTGCACCACCTCATACCTAAAGTTCGAGGCAGTAGAAGCGTATTGCTCAATATCGTCCTTTAGCTTACCGATGAAATCTTCTTCATTCTCAGGACGGTCAAAACAGAGCGTCAACTCATCAAGGCCCTCTGTGATACCAATGAACTGATAATCTGAAACTGCAGCCGTCACGAGGTCAAATTCTTCCTCGTTGACAGCGACAACAACGTTGATGTACTCTTGCACGACTTCTACTCCTTTAGGTTTCTATCAATCAGTTGCAGTGACTGCCATACTACATTGGCAACATCGTACAATGTACTTGCAGAAACCTTATCCATTGTGTCATGGCTCGTATGCCAGTACTTGCGATGTTCCGCAGGATCATTGTGTCCGACCAACTGCAAGTCAATGATATCAATTGTAGGAATACCGACTTCATTCAACGGCACATGATCATCTTGAACTGCACCATAATACTCAAATACGAAGCGGGAGGGAGCAACGCGTTGTCCTACTCTCCATACAAGCTGTTGAAGTCCTGGAGCGTACTGTTGACTGTATCCTTCGAGGGGAAACACTGCATTGGGGTCGCCTACAAGATCGAGAAGGATGCCAGCAACTGGTTTAACAGTAGGGAGATTGTTGCTGTAGTACGTGCTTCCGATACAGAACATATCGGCATCACCGGCATTACCCATATCTTCGGCATCAAACAGAATAAGGTCTATTCCAAATTCAACATCGAGAGTCTTGATATGTTCTGCGATTCCCATCAGAGCTGCCACTCCAGAAGCTCCGTCGTTGGCACCGTCAAATGTCTCATTGCGCCTAGAATGTTCAGGGTCGTGGTCTGCCATCGGACGCGTATCCCAATGCGCACACAACACTACACGCTTGGTTGCTTCTGGACGGATCTGCCCAATAACATTCCAACACTGAAATGACTCACCATACACGTCGGCGGTAAACTCTTGCAAAAACACTGTATCTAGCGTTTGTTCAAAGTGAGATACGAACATGTCGCGCGCGCGTTTATGACTGTCTGAACCGGGAACTCTAGGCCCTAAATCCACTTGATCCTGAGCAAATTGTCGCAATTGTTCGCCATTTCCGGGAAACGGGTTTGGCATAACATTTGCTTTTGATTGGGTGGATGCATTATTTGGTTGTGTATTCTGTTGCTGAGAAGATTGCGATTGTGAATCTCCACCATTGGTCTCACTAGCACAGGATACGAGACAGACCAAGAAAAAGCAATGTATGAGAAGTGTCTTCAAAATTGAGTGTAACATAAACCTTGATGCGAAGTACATGAACTGATTGGTCAAGACATGTTTACAGAGCTGATCTTGACTACAAGTAGTACAAATTACTGAAGTACAGCCAAACTGAATAACGTTAACAATAATAGAATCGAAAAGTGCACAGGAGGATGCTATGGCAAACAATGAAGAATCATACACAAAAGGTATGGCAATTGGCTTGTTGTTGGGTGGAGCAATTGGTGCTGTTTCAGCGCTGCTTCTCGCTCCAAAAAGTGGAAAAGAGCTGAGACAGGACTTAGCAGAACGCGGAGAAGGCATCTATAATGATGTGTACAGTCGTGCTTCTGAATATAGTCGCGGAACAAGAGACAGAGCAAGAGTTTACATCAACGAAGGCAAACAGCGCGCGCAAGACGTTGTAAATTCAGCTCGTGATCAAGCAGAGCATCTGTTGTTTGAAGCTGAGGAGCTTGTGAATCAAGCGCGCGATCGCGTTTCGCATATGCAGTCAGAAATCAACGATAATATCTCTAATCTGAAACGCCATGAAGAAGATGGCGAAGAGGAGACTTCTAATGCCTGATTTGGTATTGGATATTTTGGCTGCTGCACTGTGTGTTGTTGGTATCGTTACCTGTGGTTTTCTTATTTCTATGATAAGGGACGTCAGGAGAGTTACCAATGAAACTTCTATGACAATTTCGGCGGTTTTGGATGAGATTAAAGACTTTCGTCAAAAAACGAGTCCAACCCTCGGATACTTAGAAGAGGCTAGCAAACACAGTGTGGGCATCACTAAGAAGGTAGAAGAGCAATTAGACGACACAGGCAAGATAGTACAAGAGATTGCTGGTGTCACCCGTCGCATCGCAGAGCTCGAAAAGTTCGTATCTGAACAAATCATACGTCCACTCAACACTGTTTCAGACGTGATCAAAGGATTGCGTAAAGTCTTGGGAACTGGTTCAAAGACGAAGCAACAAAACCTAGACCGTCACAAATAGTAATACGCGTGACAACCCCTTGAGTGTAAAAAAAAAGCACTGTTCAATTTCGAACGGTGCTTTTTTTTGCTTTCACGTAAACATGTGTCTGTCGCTATGCAACTTGGGTCTGGCTGGTTTGAGACTCTTTGTACCAGGCATAAGCACCAAACAAAACACCAGCAAAGAGCACGTCACCAAGAATTGTGGGATGATCGCGATAAAAAGCCAACGCCATTTCATAGCACATCACCAATCCGCTCAAGTCTGCTGCATACAATGCCATGCTTGGATTAAAAACACCAGTCAGCCAAACACCGAGATTGGAAATCACAAAGAATACGACCGCACCCAGTGTTGTTGCACCTAAAACTCGTGGTGCAGAAACCTTTTGCTTGAAAATTGGCAGTGAAACCGCGACAACAGCTGCATAAGCCAAATATGTCATCCAAATACCATCATACAAACCGATAAACAAATCACTCACCAACATGGCGCCCAAAGGGATTGCGTAGGCCATACGTTTGTTTGGCAGAAAAGCAGCGCCGAATATTGCCAATGCTGTAATAGGGGCGAAGTTTGGATAATCCACTAGCAGGATTCTTCCCAGCACTCCAAACGTGACCAAAAGGCCAAACACGACATATTGTTTTGTTTCAGTATTCATAGTTCATCCTGTTTTCATTTTGTTCAGTGCAAATTTACTAGTTTGCGGTCTGAATTGAAAACACTCATTTAATCTCAGCTCCACTTCGATGGTTATTTCCGCAGCAAAACAAACTCTCTTGTTCTTTTTTCTCAGTTTTTGCATCACGGCCGCCCAAGATTCCGCGCCAATTTGGCTTTCAGAAGTTGTTAATGTCTCGTGGGGAGAAGGAGAATTCGAATCACAATCGAGTCAGTTTTTTCCCAATAATTTGAATAGACCAACTACTACCGCAACGAGATTCATACCTTCAACATCACCAGATGATGTCGTTTCGCTTGGGTTGGGGGGAAGTATTACGTTGACTATAGGAGGTGAGTGGTGTGTAAACAAACCTGGCACAGATTTCATTGTATTTGAAAACGCTTTCGAAATTCAGGGACTAGGTCGATTGTTCATTGAGCCGGCACAAGTTTCTGTATCGAGAGATGGACTTGAGTGGATTGATTTCCCATTTGACTCAGTAACTCTTGTGGGTTGTTCTGGTACCAAACCAACCATTGGAGCTGCAATTGAGACCGACATTCTGCAGGCAGGAGGCACCCACTTTGATTTGGAATCAATTGGAGTAGACAGTATTCGGTTCATTCGTTTGCAAGACGTGTCCGGTATTATCAAAACTCCTGGACATCCACTGTACGATCCCATCGTAGATGGTAGTGAGCTTGATGCGATAGCAGTTTTGAACTCTGAGTCATATAGTGCCAACTCGATTCTAACAGATGACATTCAAGCTGTTTCTTTACATCATCGCAGCATTCAAAATACGTATCACGAAGACATTCAAATTCGAGTCTTTAATGCGCTAGGAAAACGTCAGTTTTCAGCCACTGTGCCAGTAGGAACTTCAACGCAAGTGCCAGCATTCGTCACAGGAATGGTGTTTGTGATGATCTGCGACGTACAACAACAAGTAACTCACACATTCCAAGTGTACCTTCCAACACCATGACATACAATCGAAACACGAATTTCTTAGCTCTAGCCATATTTACTCTCCTTGCATATTCATGCTCAGATGAAGACCCAATTCAGAGTATATCATGTCAAGATCCAACAGTATTTGTTCTAAATGAAGGACTGTGGGGCAGTAACAATGCGTCTATTGACGCCTATTGTGGTGCAACGTTGGAGCACACACATTCGAGTCTTTTCGCCGAAGCAAATGGAGTTCCGCTTGGTGATGCTGCGGTGGACATGGAATTGATTAGCGTTCAGGACGAACGAATGTTAGCAGTATCGCTCAATGGTTCAGGTGCCGTAGTATTTCTGGATCTTTCTGGTCACCACATTGCCACTCTGCCATTGCCAGGAGCCAATCCGAGTCCACGTCAACTATGTGTCGGGCAAGGCGACTATAACACATTCCTATATGTAACTGATTTTCGCGACAGCGTGTATGAAATCAATGTTTCTGACATCACCAATCCGGAGATTGCGCGATCTTGGGGAACGGGTCCTGCCCCAGAGGACGTGATGGTAGTAGGCCACAAACTCTATGTCGTTAATAGTGGTCTAGGTATTTACCGCAAAGACGAACCCAATGCAAGTACACTGCTAACCATCAATCTGGAAAGTGGAACAGTAATAGGATACACCGAACTTGGTCCAAATCCAACGACGCTTGCTTACGCAGACAATTCAGATGAGCTGTATTGCTTGTTTAACCACTATCAAGTTGGTGAGCAACAGGACTCATTGGGGGGGATACAACGCATTCAGCCGAACTCAGGACAGGTAATCGAAGAGTGGCGCATAGAAAACCGCTCATTCTCCCTACAAGTTATTGATGAAACTGAAATAGCATATATCGGACCACAAGGAATCTCGAAGCTCGATCTTGAAACTGGAGAGTCAGAACTCGTAATTGAATCTTCATTTGGCCCCGAAAATGCATTGTATTCATTGGATTACAATTCATGCTCAGATTGTTTGTGGTACACGAACGCGTTGGACTATCAGAATTTAGGCCAAGTGTCAAACACATGTATAAATACTGAATTGACCGCTGGACTCATTCCGACAAAAGTGTTGTTCGCAGATGATTGTCCATGATAGGATCTATTAAAGCCAAATCTGTCCCTCTAAAAGAAGTACGTTCTAACTAGTAGGGTATATGAGTGTCACCAAACTTTCTCAGGTATACATTTGAATTACTTTACATAATATATATTATCGGCGGTATTGGAATAGACAAAAATGTATTAGTGTGCCAGATTTGTTGTGAACTCGTGATTTCATGAATTCATTGATTCATGGATGCAGTAGGTTACGACACTATAAAGAAGACAAAAGTACTATGTGACTGTCCAAGTCTACAACACTTCTTTTGTCGCAGGAATATCAAGTGTCAGGTAGCCCTATCCGTGTTATGTAAACTAGTATAGTATCAAACACGCGTTCGCAAACCATCAGTTCATACCCTTTCAAAACTTCGATTCTCAGCGTATATTTGTCCAGCTCGCGCATTTTTTTTTCACGTAGTGTTGTTGAATACATGAAATATTTGGCTTGTCTTTTTTGTTGTGCATTGGTGGCCTGTTCCTCGTCTACCGAGCCTGCGATTGATACTTTTTCACCCGTTGTCATTATCGATGTTCAGCCAGATGCTGGTACAGAGTATTCGGATCGTTACATTCACTGGGCATTTGTAGCTGATCCAGCCTTCAGCAGCGATATATCTGTGTTTACAAAGCGACAAAGCGAAGATTGTTATACTCCTGACACAATTCAGATGCCACCGCTCGAAATCGAGCAGACCGTTCAATTGCTATACGGGATTGGTGATTCTGTTACCTGTGGACTAGGGACTGACAATGAGTTCGAGGAAAATCAGTTGTCGTTCCGCCTGGAAAAACGCGATACCATACGTATTCAAAGGCATGATCTCACGTTTATTCGACGCTAGTTCGGCAGATTGTAGACTACGACGACGGTTCAACAATTTTCCGCATATCACTAATCTGCTGTAGTCGCTTCCAGAGCATTTCATATGGTACAATTTCAATGTGTTCTGACCGCTGTGTGAATTCTTCTTTCAGCTTCAGGATGTGTTTGCTCGCCAGTGCCTCAGTTTTTTTCACATTGAAATTTTGCCTGATCATAATTTCCATGCTCTTGAGAAAGGCATGCGAACGAGGGTCCGAAGATTTGACATGCCGCGCGATATACTTTCGCAACGAATCCACCCTATCAACCAAGACATCGAATTCGTCATTGGCCAGCATATCGAGCAGACTAATAGTTACGTGGATGATATTGTACCCTTTGTAGTCCTTGGGGATGTGCTGTAAATCGTCTACTGATGCTCTGTAACTTCGTTTACTATGTGTAGATTCAACAAACGAGACCAGACTATCGTACAAGCGCCATTTTTCTTGCATGGGCAGCGTTCGGTTCGAAAAATTTGGCGAGTTTAGCACACTGTTTATGATGTCTCTAGCCTCGCGAACATTGCCTAAGTGCAGCGTGTTGAGCAGTTGGAAATTTTTGGCGATGAGCCAATTGTTAGAAGCTTCTGGTCGGTTCTCAATTGCTGTTGTTGCAAACTGAGCTCCGGTTTCATATTCGCCCAAGTGAAAGTGAGCACAAGATCTGTGTATGCAGGTTTCTGCGAGACGAGCTGGACTGAGCAAGTGTGAATTCTCTTCGTAAAAGTGTTCCATTTCTTCACACAGATGTGCTGACAATGCATAGTTGTGGTGGTACTGCGCGATATAGTTGCGACCGCGAAACACGTTGCGTTTCAACTTAAAAGATGATTGGTGCTCGCTGAGCATTTCTCCGAGCCGCTTGTCGATACTCATCAGCCTGTCTTCTGGCAACACATCTTTTGCAGAACGAAACGAACCCGAATACAGTTGGCGCAACAATGCGTCAGACTCTATTTCTAACGTGTTCAACTGATACATCTCGAGTGAACGGTGTTGGTGCTTCTCAACCGCGTTAGAGTCTCCGTTTAGTGTAGCAATTGACGCCATTAGCTGATGCGCCTCAGCTAGAATTTGCGTGAATTCATATTTTTCCGACAAACTAAGCACTCGCCGTAGGGACTTCTCAGCATACAACCCCTTGCCACTTCTAACCATGGCTCGCAAAGCACCAATACTTTTCTCGCAGTGCAGAAGAGCTTTCTCAACCTGTTCGTGTTCATTCTTGCTCTGCACAGGTTGCAGCACGTACCACATATTGACGAGTGCGTCGCGCAGACGCGCCTTCGTCATGCTATATGTAGAAGGATTGTGTTCTCCAGGGTACAAATCCGCCAAAGCATCAGCTTCATTCATGTATACATTGTCGCGAATTCCAACATAGAAGCGCCGCAGGGTCTCTCCTCCCTGCTGCAACAACAGATCCGCCACAATCTCCTGCTTGTCCAAATCCCGAACCAAGGCACACAGAGCCCGCAAATTATCCATGTTTTTTCTCGCATTGAATTTTAGAGCAAATGTGTCCACCTCTTCCAAACGACTCGCATGTAGGTTTCTAGCAACGTGACATACAAGAGAGGACACGAGCATGGAAAACCTTCTTATTGTACTGCTTTTTTTGGGTGCCATTTGCAGCCCATGCGAATATTCGTCGCAGGAGATCTATATGATTGAAGCCTCTCGACAAAGTGAAGTTGATGCTGTAGAGAACGATCAAGATTTGATGGACAGCATCAGAGTAGTGTTTGGTCAAGCAGCCGATGAAGTTTCGATCACCGATATCGACGAAGAGTACTAACTGCCTCTTCATGTTTGTTCATGTATCTCGCTGAGAACTACAAAACATAGCGATAACTGATCTATAGATCAATTCAAAAACAATCAAAGCACGTGAAATCGAACTCTGAATATCCAACGAACCCCAAATGTGCAGGAACAGGCATACATAGGACAACTGTTTCTGCCGGAGATATCTTACACCTCCTGCTGTGGTATAGTGGTCACATCGACTACGCGAACCCGAGTTGGGGTGATATGCAGGACTTAGCTGTAGAGACGCTGAAAACTATGGAGACCCTCAAACTGATACATGGTCAGTGGGTTTCCGGCGTCGCTCTCCCGCAGGGATATATCGTGCACAACATCACGAAGAGAGGAAAAAAGATTATTCAAACATACTTCAAATACAATCTTGCCAGCTGAATGCATGAACATATTCACACTTTTTTGACAACAAGGAATGTACATGCCAAAGCACACACACAGTATTCCAACACATGAAGATATCATAGGTCATGGCTGGAAACACGACAATTCGCAACGGGCGTTTCATGAAGAAAACAACCTGCAAGCTCCTTTGTTTTTCGATATAGAAGGCACCAAGGAAATTGCGTGCCGAATTGCCAAGAACCAAGCTTACATGGCTACACATGAAATATTAGATACACTACAGGGTGTGCTCAAAAACGCTGCGAAAGACGACGTTGAAATAACCCACAAAGATCTGATCGAGTACATAGAAATCGCACTCAAACGCAGTATTCAGAAGCCAGTTTCTGAGTGTTTAGACGACAGCCTAACATAGAAAGTAAAAGGGGAAGCCCCACGGAACGTGTGTTGTACACAGGGGCTTCCTTTTGTTTTTCCGAACTACTTTTGATATCCTCAACAACACAATCCTTGAATCTGTTAAAGGAGAATACCATGAATTCCGACACAGGCTCTTTGTCGTACACTATCACATACTCCATTCCGCCGGGAACCACGACAGTTCAAAAATCGGCAACCATTAAATGCGATCGCGTCTTGACGCCCAGTAGTCAAAACCTATGCTACGAGTTTTGGATTGGTGACACGCTGATTGCAAGCTTTCCTAAGGAACGCGTCATTACCGTACTTCAGAACGAAAACTGAGGTCACAATCCAACGCGGGAAATATGAGGTTGCCGTTGTTGAGAATCACCCAATAGCTGGATGAGTCGAAATGCATTAGTTTTGAAAGAAACAGCAAACATAATTACTCAGAAAGTTGTGCACGGTAGCTTTGTGGAACAATATAATCATGTATTTTGATGTATTTATGTCTCTGCTGTTTGCAGAGATGCCACTAATCCTGCTTTCAGAGAAGATGTTATGAAATTATGCATCTGGTACGTTTTGTTGGGTCTGAGTGTTAGTAGTCCTGTAGCAACTGATATTCTTGACTTGTTTCCCGTTGTTGAAGAGGTTGAATTGCAAGAAGTCGATGAACTGTCGCTGCTGAAGAATTTGAAGCCTCAAGACATTTGGTGCCATACCGAACCACACAATGTACTCGGCGTTATCGGCGACAAATTTCAGAGAATAAAGATTGCGTTTCGAGATGTGCGTAGAACATCAAACTCGCATTTGAGGTTTGATGTAGCTGGTGCGTCAAATGTCAGTGGCAACATTGGTGCTTTTCACGGGTGGATGCGTATAGATTCTGTGTTTGCTACGGTCCCCATGACTTCGGATAGTGAGTATGAACCATCGAATGATTTACAAGGTCAGTACACAATTGTCGGTTCGTACGAGTTTGTTGAAGATTCAGCGCAGTACCATAGCGGAACATTCCAAGGGCGGTTCTATACATTGGTGTACCTTGATGACCAAGGCTCGTGGAGGTATGACGACAGGAGTATTCAGTCTCAAGGTTACCTCAATAATGCTTTTTTGGGAACGTGGAGAATCTATGACGGTTCCCTTTCCATGCCGTGTTCTTGGGGCGACTACAGAGTGCCACATAAAGCGATTATGTTTAATGCCGGCGGATCTGAATTCGATATCCCTGCAGAATCGATGTCAAATGGCTGGGATGTTTTTGTCAAAGCTTGGATTGATGGAGACGAAATTGCCAAACGGCAAGAATTGCACCATTGGTGGGAATAAGTGCTTTTTTGATTGTATTTGTGTGGCGCGAGAGCTATAATCTACGAACTAGGCTAAGCATGATTCACCGATTTTGCTTGCACTATACTGTTCACCGGTTAGAGGAATGCATGCCATTTAGCACAACAACACAATTTGATGCGATTGACAGCTTGGTCGAAGCCGTCATTGCCGTGAACGAACAAGGCATTGTGGAATTCGCCAATCGAGCCATGGTCGATCTATTTGGCTACTCGAAAGTTCAACTGATCGGACAGCAAATGAGTATGCTACTGCCAGATGGTTTTGCGGAACGTCATAGCCAACTCCGTCAGGACTTTTTCAAGCAAGCCTCGAGTAGACGGATGGCCGAAGGACGGTTTTTGCAAGGCAAACACAAAAATGGCCAGCTCATCCCGATTGAAGTTTCATTGACACCATTTGAGTCAAAACAGCAAAAATTGGTCCTAGCTCTTATTGTTGATGCCTCCAAAAAGATACAGTTGATTCGAGAGGCAGAAACCCTCAAAGCGTTCTATAAATCTGTTGTTGACTACAACCAAGACTACATAGCACAAGTAGACAGTAATTTGACCATTCAGTATGTAAATCATATTGCCCCAAACCTAAAAAAGCAAGATGTAGTTGGCTCACACTTGCTGTCTATTCTACCCGATTCCGAAAAAGAACGCGTCGCGCAAAAGCTCGAGGAAGTCTTTGAGAGCAAAGAACCAGTTCAGTACAGCATTGAATACCCATCTCTCAATGGAAAATCGGTATTTGAAACAGCTGCCACCCCTATTGTAAAAAACAATGTTGTCGTAGGTGTCAACCTCATATCCAAGGACGTTACGGCACTTAGAGACCTTGAGCAACGCAACCGTGAGCAGCACGATTTTATCTCCAATGTGATGAATTCTTCAGCAAATGCCGTGTATATCTACGACTTGGAAAAGCGACGATACACGTATGTGAATCGGCAGTTCACAGAGTTGAGCGGATACACACTCGAAGAGCTACAGGCAATGGCACCTGAACAGTATTCTGAGTTGTTTCACCCTGAAGATTTACAGGGTTTGGCAGAACACCTCGAACGTATTAAAGCGCTCAATGATGGTGAATACGACACAATGCTGTATCGGATCAAGAACAAGTCAGGTAGTATTGTTTGGTGCCAGGCTCGTGACTGCGGATTTGACTACGATTCTGAAGGGAACCTCACTTCAATTTTGGGATCATTTGTCGATGTTTCCGAACTAAAGCTTGCCAACGAACAACTACTCGTGCAAAGTGTTGAAATGGAACAGTTTGTATACATGGCAACACATGACCTGAAGAGCCCATTGTCTTCTGTTCAGCAAGTTATCGATTCTCTTCTCGATCCTAATTCTGGTTTGTCTGAAGACAGCAAACAACAGTTGTTGGAGCGCAGTGGACAAACTGTCTCACGTCTCCTAAATATGATTGTCTCGCTCTTAGACTTTGCAAAGAAAGACATGAGTGAACCGCCCAAACGAGTAGATCTCAATATATTGATTCCCGATGTGTTGCGCGACCTCACGGCTGACATCAACCGCTCGCATGCACTTGTCAAATTTGCAGGCCTACCTGTGATCCTAGGTTTCATGCCACATTTGCAAATGCTGTTTCAAAACCTTATTCAAAATGCTATCAAGTACCGGTCACATGAACGCAGTCCGGTCATAAACATAAGCTGCAAAGAACAGTTGGACCACTACTTGTTTTCTATTAGTGACAATGGTCAAGGAATTGCAGAAAAACACCAGAAGAGCATATTCAACATTTTTACTAAGGCACACAGCGAGAGTGAACAACCAGGCTCAGGCATAGGTTTGGCAAACTGCAAACGCGTTGTCACAATGCACAAAGGGAATATTTGGGTAGAGAGTGAACAAGAAAATGGATCAACGTTCTACTTTACAATTGCCAAGCAACTGTGAAACTACCACCAAGTCAACGCAAAGTTGTGCTCGCTGGCCCGAAAACCTAGCCCCTCATAGATACGCGCAGCATGATAGTCTACGTCTGCTTCCATAACCAATGTGGTGGCTTTGTTCTGCTCAAAAGCCCACACGCAAACGCGATGCACTAGAGTGTTGCATACGCCCATGTTTCGGTAGTCAGCAAATGTTATTACCTGTTGAAAGCGTCCAATTCCATCCTCAAAGAAAACACCACAGTTTCCAACAAGCGTGCCGCCAATGTAAGCGCCAAACCACTGCCCTATTCCTTGAGATTGCATTATGCGGTAATCTAGGAACTGTTGACGCTTAAAGCGCAGATAGCTTTCAGGTTCGTGTTCCGTGTTGTCAGCTACAACCAGAGTCAACAATTCACTCCACTGTTGGTCAGATTCAATAGGCATTACTTGCAGGGATGTGTGTAGGCGCTTCGGCTCCTTGACAGAAGTTGCCGTGAGCACAACACCCTTGTCGACCACAAAATCATGGGCAAGAAACTCATCAATTTCTCCCAGTCTCTGCTCCTGCCAGGCAAATACATAGTGTTGCGGTTGTGCATAATACGGGAATTCTTTGTCAAACAACTCCTTCCAACGCACGTAATCAGTGGCTTTGGGAGATTCATCAAACAGCAAATAGTTACCCCAATAAAAGCCGGGATTTCGTTCGGTCTTAATAACGAGATACTCACCGCGATCTTCTACAACACCGTTGTGGCGCGCAAAAATCAGATCGGTCCTGCGTCCCAAAGACGTCAAGTTAAACGCCACCGTTCCCTCCTTCTGGCAGTTTTATTTCAAATGTTGTACCTCTCCCTGGCGCAGTGTCAACAATTGTGATTTTACCGCCGTGGTAATCGTTGATTATGCGTCGGCAAAGACTAAGTCCCAAGCCCCAACCTCGCGTTTTTGTTGTAAATCCCGGACGAAATGCTGCTCTACGTGTGGCTTGATTCATGCCTTTGCCAGAGTCTTGCACCCGGATTACAACTGCACCTTCCTTCTGCTTTAGCGATATAGTAATCACACCGTCGCCTTCAATTGCTTCAACTGCATTTTTGATGAGATTTTCAATCACCCATTCAAACACATCGGTGTTGACAAGGACGTAAATATCTTGATCCAATTCATGCTCAATGACAACGCTGGATCCAAGTGCTGGCAATCGCTGCTTGTAATACTGAATCACGCGTTCTATGAGAGAAGCAGCGTGTTGACGCGACCGTTCGGGCAAACTGCCAATCTTGGAAAACCTGTGCGAAATCCTGTTGAGACGCTCGATATCTCGTTCCAACTCATGCACGATTTCCTCATTTTCCGGTTTTGCATCAACTTTCAAGATCTCTATCCATGCCATCATACTGCTCAGAGGTGTTCCCATCTGATGAGCGGCCTCTTTGGCGAGTCCCGCCCAAACGCGCGACTCTTCAGTGCGCTTGATGTAGCTAAACCCCACATAACCAAGAACAATAAATCCGCCTATCACCAAAATTTGAATGACCGGAAAGAGCTCAAGTCGCGTGATTAGAGAAGAATGCGAATAGTAGTATTTCGAGATCACATTGCCGTAGCGGTCTGTAATCTGCAACGGCTCGTACAGTGCTTCCATTTCTGCAATGAGTGCAACAAGGTACTCCCTTTGCGCTTCCTGCGTATCAGCAGTATCAATTTCAACATTGATAACGCTTGTAACATATGGCTGTACAGGTTCCCCGTTGGCATCGGTCCACACAATCGGAAAATGGATATTTTTTATAACCTGGTCCATGAAGAATGTTAGGTCAACATTTGGACTGTTGTCGGGAGAATTCACGAGGAAATCAAACTGTTCTACATATGTGCGAATCATTTTGTGTTCGCGATTTCTCAATTCGTCGACCAATAGCTGCGTGTAAAGCAAAACCACTGTGACAATTGCCACACCGGCAGAAAGCAAGAACCATTTTATAAGTCGCGGTGAGACCTCTTTTTTATGCTTTTGTTTCGCCATTCCCTAATTTCAGCACCAATCGTTGTTGAACAAGCGTGAATATACGCACAATGAAAGTATTCAGAACAGGCCTAGCACTTGTCCTTGCCTTGGCGCTCACAGTCCCGTGGTGGGATTCGTCTTCTCTGAGCGACTCACTCGTACCCGTGTGGGCAGTGTTTAGCATTGCGGCCTCGATTGTTGTTGTTTGTGTTGTTGCACTCTACTCGAAACAGATTTGGAACACTATGGGTGGAGACAGAGTTGAGTGATTCACTGTTAGGAACAGAAGGAATTGCGGTCCTATTGGTCTACATGCTAGTACTAATTGGCTTGGGACTTTATGGCAAGTCGAAACAGCGCAGTTCTACAGCCGGCGACTTCTATCTCGGCGGAAAATCACTGGGGTTTGTTGTGTTATTGTTGACACTCTATGCCACTCAATACAGTGGGAACACTCTCATTGGCTTTGCAGGGAAAGCGTATCGTGAGGGATTTGTGATTGTCAGCAGTATGACCAGCATGATGTCGGTCGTTGTCATGTACTTCGTTTTTGCTCCTAAACTCAGAAAGCTAGCTGACAAGCACGGTTTTGTTACTCTTGGCGACTTCCTTCAGCAACGGTTTGAGTCGCGAACACTAGTGGTTCTAGCAGGCGTTTCTTGTATTGTTGCCCTCGCCAATTACATCCTATCCAATCTCAAAGCCATGGGATATATCGTCGAGGTGGTAACAAATGGGGCCGTGTCATTCGAAGCTGGGATTGTTGGTGCGGCCATCGTCATGGTTGTATATGAGTCACTAGGTGGCATGCGGTCTGTAGCCTGGACAGATGCTATTCAAGGTGTGATCTTGCTCATTGGCTGCGTGACCATTGTGGCTCTGATTTTTGGTTACATTGGGTCGCCGCAAGAGATTTTCACAACTCTCAGAGCCGCTAAACCGGAATTTTGGGATGCTCCCACTGGAACTGCACTTACGGGGTGGCTCAGTAGCATGCTTTTGTTCATGTTTGGCATTTCCCTGTACCCGCACGCAATTCAACGCATTTATGCAGCAGAATCAGTCGCAACTCTGAGACGCGCGTTTAAGGTTATGCTGTTTATGCCAATTGTAACAACGCTGTTTATGGTCTTTGTGGCTAGCAGTGGGCATGTGACATTTCCAGGGCTCGACGCAGCTGGAAGCGAGCTCGTATCTTTGAAAACACTTGAATACTTGGCAAGTCATAGCATCTTTGCACATGTCGTGCTCATTAGTTTTATATGCGCGGCAATTGCAGCAATTATGTCAACTGTCGATTCAGCCCTGCTATCCATTTCGTCCATTTTCACGCAAGATCTTCGCCGGCAAAACACAAAAACAGCCTCCACCCTACAAATTCTAACACATTCAGACAAGTTTTTGTCTTGGATACTCATGGCCTTGCTCGTCGTGCTGGCGATCTCTGTGGACCAAACAATTTGGCGACTGATGATCATAAAACTGGAATTGCTTGTACAGCTCATGCCAGTTGTACTTCTAGGGTTGTTCTGGAAGCGCGCAAATACGCAAGCAATAATATCCGGATTTGTAGTTGGAACGGGAATTGCAATTCTCGGAGTGTTCGGGCAAGACATTGGGCTTGCGTTCCCGAGCCGAATCGTTGGTTTTCACACCGGAATTGTTGCTATGTTTGTGAATGCATTGTTGTGCGTCATTGGCTCTATACTTCTTTCAACTTCTGATAAGAACACTACAAAATGAGATACTTGTCCATTCTGATTTTCTGCGCCTCCTCTGTTTTTGCACTGTCTCAACCCAATGCGTATGAACGGTCAACTTCGAGCTCGGAATTATATGCAGATCTACAAAAGTTACAAAGCCCGTTGCGAGTCTTGTACATAGCCGCGCATCCGGATGACGAAAATTCTCGTTTGATAGCGAGCCTTTCTCGGGACTACCAAGCCCATGTAACGTATCTGAGTTTGACGCGAGGTTCAGGCGGACAGAATCGCATTGGGACTGAGCAGGGACATCTTCTAGGAGCATTGCGAACACAAGAATTGTTGAGTGCGAGAAGGATTGATGGCGCTCGACAAGAGTTTACAACTGCTTATGATTTCGGCTATTCTAAAACTCCCGAAGAAACGCTAAAACAATGGGATTCTGTGCAATTGGTGACTGAAATCACAAATCACATTAGAACACTACAACCGCACTTGGTGATCACGAGATTTCCAACTACCGGTGAGGGTGGACACGGTCACCATACAGCTTCGGCAATTCTTGCAGAAGTTGCTTTCGAAACTGCCTCTGACCCGAGCTTTGATTCTGAACTACCACCTTGGCAGCCTGTTCGCCTTCTCTGGAATACCTGGATTCCAGAGCGAGTTGATCCATCTGACACAGCTGACCTCATCAGTCTTGCCATAGACGATTTCAACCCGTTGGATGGCTTATCAACATCCCACATTGCTGCCCATAGCAGAAGTCAAAACCGCTGCCAAAGTTTCGGTACAGTGTATGAGAGTGGTCACTACAAAACATGGTTCAAAGTTTTAGCTGGCAAACCAGCCGTCTACAGTATTTTTGACAACTGTCCTACGTCTTGGTCAGCACTCTCAGGTTCGTTGCAACAATTTGACAATCAACTGCAGCAATTGTTATCAACGTTTGACTTTCACGATCCATCAACAACTGCTCTCAAATTGGCTGAACTCAAACAGAGTATTGCTTTGAGTTCGTATCGCGACCAATTGCTCGATTCGATTCAACGATTCACTCTGCCACATTTATTTCTACAGCTCGCCGGTGTAGAGTTGTCTGCGCGGGCACGCAAGCCTTCTTATGTTGTGGGCAGTGTAGACTCTGTAGAGCTTCACATAAACAATAGAACGGGACTCCCATTGGAGTTCCCAGCATCGGGTTTAGGTGGGCGCGAAGTCCAGTATCTTCAGGCAAACACTCACAATGTTGTTGTAAAAACGCATCAGTTTGTGTCGGGAAGAAACACGCTGAGCGTACCTATTCATTATCAAACAAAGCAGGCTGCAGTTGTGTGGGAGGTTCCTGTCCCCATTCGTTTCTACAACACGCACGATGTGTTCGGTGAGCAATCTCATCATGTGACGATTGTTCCCGATGTGACGGCAGATGTGAATAGTATCATGTACTGGACCAATATGTTGCCTAAGACAGCATCGGTCACCTTGTACAATGCAAGTCAGGAGAAGAAAACGATCGATCTTGCTGTCGATGCTAATTGGCAGGTGGAACCAAAGAGTCTGGAAATTGGCCCTGCTGATACTGTGACATTTGATGTAGCTGTTACCCCTTTAGTAAAAGGTAGCTTCGGAGCATTGACACTGCACGAATCTCAAAGCAACAATGCTGTGCACCGGTTGCAAACAGTTTCTTATCCTCATATCGAACAGCAGGTCGTGCAAACTCCAGCGAGCATAACACTATCACAAACTGGAGCGAGAATTTCGAACAAACTCATTGCATATATCCATGGTGTTGGCGACAAAATTCCCGATGTGCTTTCACAGTTAGGTGTACATGTTACGGTACTTGATCCCAATACCGTAACTGCTTCCATGTTAAGCAATTACGAAGTTGTTGTGATGGGGATTCGAGCCTATAATTCGCTCACAAATATCAAACACATTCACTACATGTTGTTGGATTTTTGTGACAATGGCGGCACCGTGATTGTGCAATATGCTACCACACGCAATTTGTTGTATCCGTATGTTGGGCCATACAATTTAGGGGTCTCCTGGAATAGGATTACAGAAGAAACAGCACCCTTAAAAGTGCATTTGAATCAACACGAGGTGTTTACATACCCCAACCCGATTTCAGACAAAGACTTCCAAGATTGGGTGCAAGAACGTGGACTGTATTTTGCAGAACAAGAGCGTCGGGGCGACTACCAAGACCTCGTATACGGCAACGACACAGGCGAAGAAGAAGTTGGTGGTGCCTTGATGTTCACCGAGTACGGCTCTGGCATATGGGTATACACGGGATTGAGTTTCTTTAGACAGCTCCCTGCTGGCGTTCCAGGAGCAATCCAATTGTATATGAACATACTGTCATTATAAGGACTGCACAAGTTCGACAATTCGAGGACGCAATCCATACACATTGCCATTACTAAGAGTGAGAATGAGCGTTTTCTCACTTGCATGTTGCTGAATGAACGTCACAACCTGTTGCTCCAACTGATTTGCATCTGCGGTGTCTAATTGCAGCACTTGTTTGCCCTTACTTGAAATGTGGCGTACCATTGCTGGAACATCCATGCGGTCGGCATCTGTGTAGCGTTCTGGTCTGTTAACCGAGCCAATCATCAGTGCATCTGCACCTGCGAGTGCTTCGGTGAATTCTCGTTGCATAATGGAACGCGTGCTCGTATTTGATCGCGGTTCAAACAGAGCAATGATATGATATCCTGGGAATTGAGTTCGAGCAGCCTTCAGCGTTTCTCGAATTGCCGTTGGATGGTGAGCAAAATCATCTACAAACACGCAATGAGTAGTTTCTGCCAATACTTCCATCCTTCTTTTTGGCGCTCGAAATGTCAACATGGCTTCCAACACAGTTTGTTTATCCGCCCCAGCTGAAAGAGCCATACAACAAGCCATCACAGCGTTACGAGCATTGTGTTCACCTACCATTGACATTGCGAATACACACTCTTGTTCTTCATATACAAATGTGACATGCTGAATCCCAGCTTCAACATGCACCTGCGTGATCTTCACATCATTGTGGGACTGAGTGCCAACAGAAATACTGGTACACCATGGAACAGTGCACACTTCTCGTGCGACCTCAACATCACCATTGAAAAACAAGAAACCATCTTGCGGAATAAGCTTCACAAAATGTTCAAAAGTGCGCCGCACATCTGTAGCATCTCGAAAAATATCGGCATGATCGAATTCGATGTGATTTACACAAGCAATGTCCGGTTTGTAGTGAATAAACTTGCTGCGTTTGTCAAAGTAGGCTGAATCGTATTCGTCACCTTCTAACACAACGTGCTCAGAAGTTGCCGACACTCTGCACCCACTTGCAAAGTTTGCCGGCACAGCACCAATCATAAAGTCCGGTGAAAACGCAGCACATTCCAGAATCCAGGCGAGCATGCTTGATGTTGTCGTTTTTCCATGCGTACCAGTAACCACAAAACTCATGCGCCTTTTGATGATGAGTTCCGAAATGAGCTCGGCGAGAGAGTACTGCTGACATTTGTGCTGCAGAGCAAACTCAACTTCTGGATTACCCCGACTAACAGCGTTGCCTACAACAATGAGATCTTCGGCATAAGGTGAGATATGTTCTTCACTGTAGCCTGTATGCCATGAAATCCCCGCTTCGCGAAGATGCGACAACATGGGGTCATAAACCGCTTCATCCGACCCAAATACATCGTATCCCTGAGATTTCAATGCAATGGCAACATTTCCCATTGCTGTGCCGCCAATACCAATGAAATACACTCTCTTCATGCTTGTTTTCTCTGTTCGTTCGAGACAAAGCGAGCAAGATACTGAAATTGGTGTTCACGCGCTCAAGGCAATATGTGTAGCATTTTCGGTAAGTTGCACTTATGTCAATGTCTCAGGTTCACGCTCCTACAATCGCAGTCGTCATTCCCGCGTTGAATGAGGAGGAATCGTTGCCTTTAGTCCTGCGCGATATTCCCTCAATTGTGGATCGCGTTGTTGTTGGTGACAATGGTTCGACCGACAATACTGCGGCTGTTGCGCGGGAAGCAGGTGCACAAGTAGTGTTGGCACCTCAGCGCGGTTATGGTGCGGCCTGCCTTGCTGCTCTTGCCCAACTCAGCAATAGTCCACCAGACATCGTTGTGTTTCTCGACGGAGACTATAGCGATCACCCAGAAGAGCTTCTCAACATTGTCACTCCAATACTTCAGAACACCGCCGACTTGGTGATTGGTTCTAGGATAATTGGCAACCATGAAGAAGGGGCATTGCTCCCTCAAGCAGTCTTCGGCAACTGGTTGTCCACCAAATTGATATCGTTATTCTGGGGGGTGCATTTCACTGATCTAGGTCCATTTCGCGCCATCCGCTGGAGTTCACTTGAGTTATTGAACATGCAGGACACCAATTATGGTTGGACTGTCGAAATGCAGGTTAAGGCCGCGCGATTTGGCTTGCGGTGCACCGAAGTTCCAGTGTCCTACAGGAAACGCATCGGTGTTTCCAAAGTCACGGGCACTGTGAAGGGGTCAGTATTGGCAGGTATAAAAATTCTCGCAGTTATTTTTTCACATGTTTTCAAACGACGTCTCCCCCATCATGGTTAAGTTTTTAGTAGCATCGGTCTTCTTGTGTTGCCTTGCAACTACCACTGCTTCAGCAGTGTTGTTTCAACAATCTGCAATTCGCGATACTATCATCAACGATACATTGGTCTATCGGATTGATCCCGTCATCGCATTTGGAAGAGTCTCTGCAAAAGAAGTGCAACAGCGCGCTTTTGTGCTCTCGCCAAAGGAAATTCGCAGCGTTTCAAATGAAAGTGCAGCGGATCTTGTCAGGGATGTCCCCTCGGGCTTTGTGCAAACAAACTCGCGCGGTGAGTCTCTGGTGTATTTGCGGGGTTCCGGAGAAAGACAAACAGCTGTGCTGTTCGACGGTGCGCTGATAAATGTGCCGTGGGATAATCGTGTAGACTTGTCGTTTGTACCGATATCAATGGTGCAGTACATGACAGTTGTACCGGGAACCATGAGTATTCTATACGGACCAAACACTCTAGGCGGAGCAGTGAGTTTAACTGGTCAAGAGTTTGTAAACAGCCCGTGGTCGGGTTCACTTGAAACGAGTGTTAGCGACGGTGGTGGACTCCAGCTCTCCTCGTCCGTAACACATAGAACGGGTCAGTGGAACCTGTCAGGATTTGCTGAAACGGCTTCGCGGAGTGGTCACCTTCGAGCTGATGGCGAAGGCTTGATAACAAATTCTGCTTCATCGCGATTTATGGGAATGGCTCGTGCCCTGTACAAAGAAGACACGTTCTCTGCCTCACTGACAGCGATGCGAGTTAGTGGCGACAAAGGTGTAACGCCTGAAGCGCATGTTGGTGAAGACGCGCGATTCTGGAAGTATTCCAACATCGAACGCACGTTGGTTATCGGCAATGTTAACAATGATTTTGATCGCGAAACGAACTTGCGGGTTTCACTATGGGCAGATGCTTACGAACAACAAGTAGATGCGTATACTTCACGTTTGTATGACACGCTAAGCGCAACCGAAGAAGGTATCGACAACACTTTTGGCGCTCGAGTGCTGTTTGAGCATGCGTTTTCCAAGCAGACTCATATCGATGTTGCATCTACGTGGTTTGCAACACAACACACAACGAGAGAATACGATGCAGGCGCTACTGGCGAAGACATAGAATATGCCTCTGTTTTAGGAAGTAGTGTTGTAGAGCTTTCACATGCATTGACATCCGACATTCGAGTATTTGCTGGCATTGGAATTGACCTTCAGAGTCCGTCCGAAACAGGAAATTTTTCGACGCATGCAAGTGTCACGGCTCTCCAGGGAACCGCTGGTGTGTCATACCAACTCAGTGCTTCCGATGCTCTGATGTTGGCCGTTGGCAAGCGCAATCGCTTTGCTACCGCGCGAGAACAGTATTCGGGTGCCCTAGGTAAATTTACGCCAAATACGGAGTTGGGTCCTGAATCTGGACTTACCTCAGAATTCACCTACACATACTCAGATATAGATGCTCTGGTAGTTGCCACAGGATTTTACACGCGATACAACGACGGAATTTCACGGCTTTCGCTAGAAGACGGGACATTTACACGAGTGAACATAAAGTCATCTGCAATAGGTGGTGTGTCGTTGTTTGGTGAGTATGAGCCTTGGGAATATCTCGTGGTAGACGGGCATGTAACGTGGATCACGCAAACCACTGACGACGAAATTGAGTACATTGAATACCGACCGGAACTCTTGGGAGTTTTTGCCGTTACGTACGACAATCGTTCAGTACGCGTCCGACTTGATGCCGAATACACTGGTTCACAGTACGGCCAAGACCCGTTTTCAGATGAATTTGTTGAAGTTGCTCCAAGTACCCTTGTAGGCTTCAGAACAACATACACAATGATGCTAGAAGCTGCGATTCTAGCAGTTGAGGTGTCATTGGAAAATGTATTCGATACAGCAACATTGTTTCAACTAGGACTTGAACGACCTGGCCGCACGCTAAGCATAGGTTTTACCTACACGTATTAGGAAATGTATGAAGGCACACAGCTTTGAAAAATCGACTTCGACCGACGTAATATGGTTTGTGATCGCCGCTGTCTTGTTGCTCGGTTCACAGTTTGTCTTTGACCTATCTTTTAATTTCAATGTCCCGTCATCAGCTGTGCGTGCACGAGACAAGGTGCATGAGGATATTGACCATATCATCGAAAGGCAACAGCTTGTATCTGGAGATGTATCAGTTGGATACAAGATTTTTCCATTGCTCGACGAAAGCTTGGTTGCGACCAGTGTTCTGCAACATGGATATGACTCAACTGCCACACTACTCGAACAGTTTGGAAGTCCACAGTTTTTTTATGCGGTTGACATCAGTACTTCAATCACACTGAATTTTTCTGGCAATCAATCTCGTCCGAGACAATACGGTGTCGACTTGGTTCAAGAAGTAGAATCTAGTGCGTACTTTGTTGTGTATAATTCCACTGGCCAACGCATTGGTGGTTGTCTACAACAGGACACCGTTGCCAATTCTATAAGTGATATTCTCCTATTCTTGCAGCCGCTATTGCCACAAGAGTATGAGAATCTACATTTTACCAGAGATACTACAGCTAACCATCTTCAGTTCACTGCCCCTTGTGAGTCTTCTGACATTGCCGCGTATCAATACGTAGTATTTGCAAATGTTGGACCTGAAGGCAACATTTTTGCCGGATTCGATCGCGTACCCTTGTCTGCGCAGCTTGCCAATGGCATTGAAGCTTCATCTTTGTCGCTCGTAACCCTCCCTCCCATGGCACGTGCTGTGGCTTTCGGACTCTTTATCTTTATTATTCTCACATGTTTGGTTGTTTTCATAGTTCGAAGCTCAAAGCGCGCGCTCAGCTTTCCGTACCTTATAAGTATCAGCGTTACGATGGCGCTGATGTTGACTGGGGCTTCATCTAGTTTATTCTCCAACAGATTGGAAATAATCCTTTTCTTGGCTCTGTACCAGAGTATACAGGGTTTACTCCTGTACGGCGTTACAAGCTCTAGTCTCATCTCGGTTGCACTCGAGAACATTCCTGAAAAATTCTATACAATACATCGCGTCACCCTGCGGCAACCCATTTCGTACTTTCAAGGCCGTTCTATTCTTACTGGAATTGCTTTTGGGATTGTGTTGCTGACAAGTGGTTCTCTTTTAAGTATCCTTGGCAACGCGCTTGGATTGGGGTGGATTTTAGCAGCAGATTTGAGTTTGTCGGCCGCTGGATTTTATCTTGTTATCAACCCATTTGTGCTGATCGTTTCTGACACTCTGCAAGCTGCGCTGTTTTTCATGTTGATCGCTATTACAGCGTATTCCCTTGCCAAACGCATCTCAGACAAGAAGTGGCTAGTATTGTTTATTGCTGGAATTCTGATTTTGTTGGGAATTGTGTTGCAGGGAATACTCAAAAATGGTTCTCCAGTGTCGCTGATCGTGGACTCAGTTGTTGTTTCGTTGGTGATACTGTATGTCATACACAAGTACGATGTTTTGAGTGTTGTTGCTGCAGGAATCACCTTTGGGCTTATTGCCCTCTCCCCTTTGTGGTTGCAGAGCACCGGACTCACAATTGTAGCAGCAGGTATTGGCGGAGGACTGTTGATTTTTGGTGTTGTAGGGTATCGGAAAAAACCGGAAGACGTATCACCGGAAGACTACAAGCCCCTATTTCTCAAAGAAATGGATGAGCAAAAACGGATTTCTGAGGAGTTGTCTGCAGCCAAAACAGTGCAACAACGTCTTCTCCCGACGACACTTCCTGTCTCTGATACGCTGCAATGTGCAGCGGTTTGTATTCCTGCCAACGAAGTTGGTGGCGACTACTACGATGTGTTCAGTTTGCCAAATGGTGAAGTTGGTGTGTTGGTTGGCGATGTGTCTGGAAAAGGCCTTTCTGCTGCCTTTTATATCACATTGGCTAAAGGAGTAATCGCATCACAGGTTCAAGATTCGTCTGACCCTGCTGCGGTACTGCACAAAGTAAATCAGCTGCTTTACGATATGATGGAACGCGGCAAATTTATTTCCATGGTTTATGGCGTTATCAATCCGGTCGAGCAAACATTCACATTTGCCAATGCGGGGCATCCACCTTCTCTATTGTACTCGGGGTCAGAACAGACAACCAAGTTTCTGCAAACCAAAGGCATGGCAATTGGCTTAGATCGCGGTGACCGCTTCAAACGAGCAGTTACCTCTCGGTGCGTAAAGTTGCGCCCGCAAGACATGGTTGTGTTGTACACCGATGGGGTTACCGAAGCCATGGCGGCAAATCAACAGTCGTATGACGAAGAAGGACTCATCGCCAGTCTACAAAAAGCTGGGGCCTCTCCGCAAGCGATTGTAAACACAGTAATAGATGACATCGAGCAGTTCCGGGGTTCAACACCTCAACACGATGATATCACGTTGTTTGCCTTCAAACTGATGTAAGGGACTAAATGGACTTTGGTGAAGTTGATTCGATTTGTTCCAACCTACCTTTGCCTACTTCTTTTGTTCGCCGGAATTGCCGTTGATGATGTCGCTGAAAAAGTCACCGGTACGTGAAGCCATGTTGCCAGCGGCATCGAAGATGCTCCCTACAGCTTGGTAAACTGGGTCTTTACTGTTTTTCATGTCTGAAGTATACTGCGCACCTGCATCGTTCGCAGTCGTAAACACCTCTTCATAGTCTTCTTCATTAGACCTACGAATATAATTTCCAGACAAAATCTCGTCAAACTTGCCAGAATCAACCCAAGATTTGAGCTCCGTCAAGCGTACAACTGGTTGAGGGTGTGTTAACAGAATCATGTCAATAAACTTGTACACACTGTCTTGAAATTTCTCTCCCTTCTCATATTCTGCTGCTTGTCTGAAGAATTCATTGAGATTCATTTGCTCCAAATTCTTACCGCCAGCCAACTTAAGCAAAACATTGTATGCGTGTTTCGGATCCTGAGTAACCAGCAATTCTGCTCTATCAGCAGTTAATTCTGCCTTTCGTCTCCATTCTAACATTGCATACCGTATTGCCTGAAAAGGAATGCCACCAAACGGGATCACGCTTGTCATTCTGACCATGGCATCTAAAAACATGAGCAATGTTAAATACAACACGTGCCCGCTTGCAATATGTCCTAACTCGTGCCCAATCACACCTAGCAACTGGTCTTTGTCAAAGCTCTCAACCAATGAGGAATTGAGAACTAC
>JAUHYX010000226.1 GCA_030426285.1 bacterium | reverse complement strand
ACACTTCAGTTTGAAAATGGCGGCACAATTGAGCGAACACTTGAGTTCACAGGCAACAACTACACAATCAATACAGGTGTGGGCTTCAAGAACATGCGCGAGTCAATGAGCAAACGCTCGTACTCGTTGATGTGGACCGATGGACTGAAGTATCAAGAAAAGAACACTGTCGACGAATCAAACTATTCGTCAGCAGTTGCAATGATCAAAGACTCAAAAGAAGTGTTTGACAACTCAGATTATGAAGAGACTCTGACTGAAGAAATCTCGGGCTCCGTTGAATTTGTTGCCATAAAGAGCAAGTACTTTGTTGCAGGCATCAAGCCACAAGAAAGCCTAGACGGCGAGCTTGAAATCACGGGAAAGGCTGATCGCTTGGCTCGCATAACCGAGGCCGGCTCAAAAGAACTGGATGGTCTCTTGGAAACATATGCCATCAACTGGAAAATGCCTATTCGCTCTGATGATGTTCAGCACAATTACACTGTGTACCTAGGACCTCTCGAGTACGAACGGCTTGAGCAGTACAACATGCAATCTGTAGTTGACTTCGGGATGTGGGGTATCAGCTGGATTGGCGAAAACATCATGTTGCCCGTTTTCAAGTTCGTGCACTACTTTATCCCGAACTACGGCGTAGCTATCATTATCTTCTCGATTTTGATCAAACTAGTGCTCATTCCTCTCTCAGTCCAACAATTGCGCTCGGTATCCAAAATGCGCTTGCTCGCGCCAGAGCAGAAGCGCATTCGCGACAAGTACAAGGACGACCAGAAGAAGCAACAGCAAGAAATGATGAAGCTGTACCAAGAGTACGGTATCAATCCAATGGGCGGTTGCTTCCCAATGCTCTTGCAAATGCCAATTTTGTATGCTTTGTGGACGCTCTTCCAAACGAATATTGATCTCAGACAAACTCACTTTGTGGGTTGGATCACTGACCTCAGTGTTCCTGACGTGTTGTTCTCATTTGGCTACAAACTGCCCCTTATTGGTATTAGCAGTGTCAGTGGACTAGCTCTGGTGATGGGTGTCACGCTGTTCATTCAGCAAAAGCAGACAATTACTGATCCAAATCAAAAAGCAATTGTGTATGTGATGCCAATCATGCTCACATTGCTGTTCTCGAGCTTTCCAGCTGGATTGAACCTGTACTATTTCATGTTTAACCTGATTGGTATTGGCCAGCAGGTGTATATCAACAATTACAGCAAGAATCGTCCGACCCTTGAAAGTCTTAAAAATGCTCCTAAGAAAGAGAGCTGGTTGCAGAAAAAGATGGCGGAAGCGCAAGCAATCGCAGAAGCTCAAGGACGCTCTGTACCGGGCCAAGAATTCAAGCCAAATCCGAACCAGCGCAAGAAAAAGAAGAACACAAACAAGAAGCCCAACCGCAAGAAAAAATAATTGGAGTGCCTGCTGTGCACCCCCTAAGTAGAACTCAACTCACAAGCTACCGCGCCACCGTGTTTCCGGGACACAACCTCGTGGTAGAGCGCTATGACGGCATTGTTCCGCTAAGTATCATTTGAACTGCCAAGTCGAAATACGCCAAACATGTGAGTTTCACATTATAGGCGTATGCGAAGTTGAGCGAGTACTCAGCACATCAAACAAACCAGATTTCTCAATGTCTCTCCCTGCTTCGTCCTAATCTCAACCCAAATAGATTTCTGCAGCAGCGACAAAGTGTTTTTAGGTGCTGTTTCAGCCGTAACTCTCTCCATCGAGTGTTTAGCGCAAAACTATCTGCTACATTGATTGGTCAAGAAGAGCAGCTATTTGAGACTTTTCTAACATACTCAAGCAGTTCAGGCATGTACTACAGATTTAAAACAACAAAGGACAACGCAATGTTGTCCCTTGTTTTGTGGGCGAACGACGGGGCTTGAACCCGCGACAGCCAGAACCACAATCTGGAGCTCTACCAACTGAGCTACGTCCGCCGTTTTCTAATCGAACAACAAAATTAACACATTTGAATTTCACTACAAACTATTTTTATCGATAATGCCTGCTAAGCCGACACTATTTTGGTTGGACTCTGATTCTTTCGTAATTTTGGGGTTCGAACTAATGAAACGTGGCGACGATGAATCTGCATGATTTCCTCACAGATCTGAACAGCGTCCTCCCACCCCATACCGCAATGCAAGGCGACCGCGTAGGTTTGCAATTGCAGAGCGAGGTCACAAACGTTGAGCGAGTAATGACAACGATGGAAGTGACTGAGGAGGTCGTAGAAGAAGCGATGCAACGCCGCGTTGATTGCATAGTTGCGTTTCATCCATTGATTTTCTCTCCCTTAAAGGCAATAACTTCTGAAGAGCGTGTAGGTAGAATTGTCACCCGCTTGATCAAGGCAGGAATTGCTCTCGTTTCTGTGCACACGATTTTTGATGCACATCCACATGGAACGAGCACACTTTTGGCGAAAAAATTGGGACTCACAGTTGAGCGACCACTCGTAGCAGACGAGCAAGAAGAAGGGCATGGCATGGGAGTGATTGCCAGTAGCAAGAACGCTCTCCCGGTCTCAGAGCTTCTACAGTCCCTTTCCGATATATGCCACTCTCCGGTTCGATTTGGCAATGCTGAAGTTTCAGAGGTTCAGTATATCGCGATTCTCGGAGGAAGCGGTGCTTCATTTATTGACGACGCTCTTGAAGCCGGCGTGGATGCCTATATCACTGCAGATCTCAAGTATCACGACTTTCATGCCGTGCGAGATAGGCTATTGCTTATTGACCCGGGGCACTATGAGATGGAACAGTTTAACGGCATAGCTATTGCCCAGCTGTTACAATCAATGGCAAACAATGATGGATTTCCCGATGTGATTCATTCAGAAGTAGTACCGAACCCAGTTCAGTACTTCCCTGCTACGTCGGACTACCACTCACTACAACAGTCAGAACTACACTAATCTAATACTTTCTACTGGGCTCACATTATGGTCTTGGAACAATTACAACGATTGTCTGTACTCTCAAAAATTGACGAGCAAATTGAAGAGTTGCGCGAAGAACTTGGAGAACTGCCGTTTGAGGTAGAAGAACAAGAAAAGCGCGTCAGAACAAAGCAGGCAGAATTCGATGAAAACGAAGCCCAAATTAAGGCTGCAAAGGACACTCAGGCCAAAGGCAATCAAGAAATTCAGTCGTTAAAAGACGAAGTAGAGCGATTGCGCTCACAACAAGGTGACGTTCGCAACAACCGCGAATATGACGCCATTTCTAATGAACTTGCAACTTGTGAAAAGAAGCAAGATGAGATCTCGAGTTCGATTGCGCAGGCCAGAATGACTGAAGAGAACTTGTCAAAACGCGGCGAAGATCTCGAAACAGCCTTGAATGAACTCAAGGAGCGTCTTTCAGAACTCGAGGGTGAACTCAATTCGCTTTCAGACAGCCAGAGTACCGAAATGACAGACTTGATCTCACACCGCAACAAGTTGGTAGACGAACTATCATCTGAATGGCGTTTGCAGTACGACCGCATTACTGAATACCACGTAGATGCAGTTGTAGAAGTGCGTCGCGGCAGCTGTACGGGTTGTTTTTCAGTAGTGCCACCGCAAGCGATTGTAGAAATGCGCAAGTTCCAGAAGATTCATGAATGTGAACAGTGTGGACGCATTTTGTACCCTGAAGAAATGCCAGAAGAGACATTTGGTATCGACATCTAATCTGGGTGTTTTTTCGGTGTTTTTAAGCTTTTGAATATCACGGCGGGACCGGCGGATGATCGCGGCAACATTCGTGTTGATGAGGAAAGTCCGAACTCCATAGAACAGCATGCCGGTTAACGGCCGGGCGGTAAAACTCAGTTGAGCCGACGGAAAGTGCAACAGAAAGCAAACCGCCCCACTTCGGTGGGGTAAGGGTGAAATGGTGGAGTAAGAGCCCACCGCTTCGGTGGTAACATTCGAAGGCAAGGTAAACCCCATGCGGAGCAAGGTCAAATAGGAGTGCGTAGCAATGCTATCAAGTTGTTCGCTTGATTGTTCGCAAGAACAGCGCACTTGGGTTGACTGCTTGAGTCTGCAAGTAATTGCAGATCTAGACAAATGATCATCCACTCCTCTGAGTGACAGAATTCGGCTTATAGCCGGTTTCGCCTGATATTCGTTACACGCTGCTCAAGGTTCGTACCACAGCCCTTCATCTCCCCCTGCTAGCGCTTGCTTTGTGCTTTCTGCAACCGGTTCATAAGTGCCTCATTTTCTCTGATACGCGCAGTGCATACACACACAATCATAGTTATTCCAAGTGCATCAGCATCTCGTAAATTGCTGTACAATGAGTGCTGGTGTAACTCCCTCACGCTTTTCCATCCGGTCCGTTCTTCTGTCACAAGATTTTGCAGTTCGTTTGTCTCGATAAGTAGCATGCATGTGTCGCGTGCGTGAGTTGTGAATTGCTGAGCTTCTGCTACCGTACTCAGCAAGACAACCTCAGCATCTGGCGCATAATGCCGGTACTTCATGCCAGGTGCCATGGGAATCGCATTCTCGGCATTGTGCTGGCTCTGAACCGCCACTGTACCGTATCGTGCAAGCTGCTGACTTGTGATGTCACCAGGACGAAGTATTGAAATAGTGCTGTTGTTTACGTGAACGACCGTAGATTCAAGTCCAACCTGACATTCTCCGCCATCTACAACAAGTACATCTGCGTTTGCAAAATCGTGCAAAACATGTGCAGCGGTGGTAGGACTTGGACGTCCCGAAACATTCGCACTCGGTGCGACCAAAGGGCCGGTACTCTGCAGTATCGTTCTAAACACATCGTGAGCCGGGCAGCGAATAGCAACGGTGGGCAATCCTGCGGTGACTGCACTCAGAACAGAAGGCACTTTGGGTACCACTATAGTAAGTGGACCGGGCCAAAAAGCATCCATCAAGGACCGAACTACCGTGTTTGAAACATCACCAACCTGAGCGGCTTGAGCTATAGACGCAACATGCACGATGAGTGGATTGTCGTTCGGACGTCCCTTTAGCCTAAACACCGAATGTACAGCTTCCTCAACATCATACCGAGCCGCTAGGCCATATACTGTTTCTGTTGGCAGAGCAACACAAGATCCGGCATTCAATAATTGCGCAGCCCGTTTGAGGCATTGTTCTTCGGTCCCATCACAAAACTCTGCCACGACTACTTTCCTGACTCTCGATTTACCGTATATGCGTACTTGAGGATCACTCTATTCATTGGATCGAGCGGATACCCGCGAATCCATGGCTGTAGCAATCTGTAATGTCTTTCGTAAGTAAGCAGCAATGACGGAGCATCTCGCGCAATAATCTGTTCTGCCTTTACGTACAACTCATTGCGAGCTTGCATGCTTGTGAGTGCAACTGCCTGTTGAAGCAAATCTGTAACCGTGTCATTATTGTACCTTGTTCCATTCGGATAACTTGGCTGTTGTGGATTCTCTGGCACAAGAGCACCATTGTAAAGATTCAAGTAGTTTTCAGCTTCTGGATAGTCGCCGTACCATCGCGTTCCCCACATTTGCAAACGACCCATTTTTGCCTCGTCGAGCAACCGAGCAAATTGCAACTTGCGAATGTTAAC
>JAUHYX010000225.1 GCA_030426285.1 bacterium | reverse complement strand
AGAGTACATAGTTGAAGCTCCAGACCACGTGCGTGTAGAAGGTGGTGATGTATTGCCATGGGCCGATATGTTGTTTGTTGGGTACTCCGAAGAGCAAGACTTTTCTACATATCACACTAGTCGAACCAATGCCGCTGCCGTAGAATTCCTTGCAAAACAGTTTCCTAATAGGACAGTGCGCGGCTTTGAACTCAATAAGTCAGACAAAGACCCACGGGCGAATGCTCTTCACTTAGACTGTTGTTTTCAACCAATTGGGTCAGACTCAGCTATACTTTTCCCTGGTGGGTTCAAGAATTCTGCAGACGTGACCTTTTTGCGTGAGTTTTTTGGGGAAGACAACATCATTGAGATTAGTCGTGAGGAAATGTACCTCATGTACAGCAATGTGTTTTCGGTCTCACCTACAACAGTTGTGAGTTGCAGTACATTTACCAGACTCAATACTGAGCTTAGGGCTCGTGGATTTACTGTCGTAGAAGTACTCTACGACGAAGTAGCAAAAATGGAAGGGCTTTTCCGTTGTTCAACACTACCATTAGTTCGGAACTAAACGTCGTGGCGCAAGCAACAAACTCAATTTTAATGGTAAGACCGGCATCGTTTCGTGCCAACACGCAAACTGCCGTTAACAACTACTATCAAGATACTGACGACAAGAACATAGATACCCGTTTAGCTGCAATCATCGAGTTCGAAGCATTTGAACATGTTCTGGAAGAACACGGCGTTGATGTGACTGTGATTGTAGATACGGTTGAGCCTGACACACCAGATGCCCTCTTTCCGAACAATTGGATATCGTTTCACGAAGATGGAACTGTTGTGCTGTACCCAATGTACGCGCCAAACCGCAGAGCGGAAAGACGGTTGGACGTATTGGATGCGCTCGCAGATCGCGGCTTTTCAGTTTCAAAGATTGTTGATTACACTGACAGTGAATCTGAGGAGAAGTTTCTAGAAGGCACTGGTAGTATTGTTCTGGATCGAGAAAACAACATCGCATATGCTTGTGAATCGGAACGCACCGACCCAGTTTTGTTGCAAATGTTCTGCGATGATTTTGGCTACGAAATGGTGTTGTTCAATTCGTATCAAACTACCAACATTGGCAGGGAACCTATTTACCACACCAATGTCATGATGTGCGTTGGTTCTACATTTGCTGTCATTTGTGCGGATTCGATAGACGATGTAGAACAGCGTGACCGGGTTTTGCGTTGCCTGCGGACAACTGGGCATGAAATCATTGAAATTTCCGAGCTACAAGTAGAGCATTTTGCAGGTAATATGTTGCAGGTGGAGAACAAACACGGCGACCCATTGCTCGTGATGAGTTCTCAAGCGTACAATGTGCTCAGTGAAGAGCAACGAAATATCCTCTCACAACACGCAACAATTGTGCACTCGGACATTGCCACGATCGAACGATTTGGCGGCGGAAGCGCTCGTTGTATGATGGCGGAAGTATTCTTGCCTAAGAAGTCAGACTGAGTTTCTCGGCTACAGAACCCAGAACACTCCAACAGTGGAAACTGGAGCAACAATGTTATCCAACTCTGATCTAAACACTGCTCCGACTCCCAACCCCAGAGAAATTCCAAACTTCTTGTCATCTGAAGTAATCCAATCCCAACCGCCAATTAGTGTCGGTCCGTTGAGAATAGAACTTTCAATGTGTTCTCCCTGAAAGTAGAAACCTTCCATACCGATCGGTGCATACCCCAATTGGACATATGTGGTGTGTGTAATCCGGTACTGCAGCGCAACGGATGCGTTGAGTGGATTGCGGGGAGACCGATTCGGAAATGCAAGCACCCCTAAACCTGCGATAATACCAAAGCGTGAGTCCAACAGTGAAGCTCCAATCAAAACACCAAGACCACCGTGTGTATTCGATGCACCAACCCCTATCATGCTCGGCATTCTAGGGTTGTCGTATTCTTGCGCGCGAAGAGTTTGCGATGTTGTGAATGTTCCAATGAAAACAGCAGCGATGAGTAGTATCGAGCGAGAACGAAGACGAATAGAACTTTCGTGGCAATCAGTCATGGCACAATCCTTTGACGTTGAAACAATGCCTAAATAATAGTCAAGACAATGTTCGGATTCAAGAAGGTAGTCAAACGAAAGTGGGATTATCCGTCGCTATTTAATCTGATCGTAGGCCGCGAGTGCTCTATTTCTAGCTTCCTTATGATCAACAATAGGGCTAGGATACGTTGCTGAACCCGAGTCAATGAGAGTCTTTCGGGTTCCGGTCTGTCGCGACCATGGTTCGTGAATTTCCGATCCAGAAAATGTTCTCAGTTCGGGCACCCATCGACGAATGTACTCACCGTCAGGATCGAATTTTTTGGACTGTAGTATTGGGTTGAACACACGGAAATATGGCGCTGCATCTGCACCACAGCCCGCAACCCATTGCCAACCCATCGTGTTGTTTGCAATGTCTGCATCTACGAGCGTATCCATAAACCAAGCAGCACCCATTTCCCAAGAGATCAACAAATGCTTGGTAAGAAAGCTAGCAACAACCATACGCACGCGATTGTGCATCCACCCGGTTGTCCACAACTCTCGCATTCCTGCATCAACCAATGGGTAACCTGTCAAACCGCGTTTCCATGCATGAAACAGATCATCATTGTATTGCCACGGAAAGTCAGCAAACGAGGCATTGAATGGTTGAGAAAGTGTGTTGGGAAAATGAAATAGCAGGTACTTGGAGAATTCTCGCCAAACGATTTGCCGAATAAAGGGATTGTGGATTGCGGCTCCCGGCTCAGCCCCCATTCGCTCTTCTTCCTCAACGATTGACTGAACAACGCGTTGGGCAGACACTTCACCAAAATGTAAGTATGGCGACAAGGTTGAAACGCCGTCGGTTGCAGGAAAATCTCGGTTTTCCTTGTAGTATCGCAAACCTGAATCCAAGAAACGCTCAAGGATGAAGTCGGCCTGCTTTTCACCCGGCGTCCAAGCTTGAAGAATTCCTTTGTGCCATGGGATGCTTGGCAGAAGTCCAAGACTGCTGACCTCGCTGCGAGAATCTACGTTGAAAAAGTCTAAATTTGTTGGGGCTTCCTCGGGACGAACGTCTGCTAGAACTTCGCTTAAGTACCACTTGTAGAATGGCGTGAAAACCTTAAACGGTGTTCCCTGAGACGTTGTTGGTTTGCTCGGATGACAGAGCATATTGCCACGACACTCAACAACTGTAATGTTGTGCACCTGCAAAGCTTGTTTCAGTTGTACATCGTGAGCCCTGCCTTTTGGATCAAACCGTTCATTGAGAAAAACCCTTGAGATTTCATGCTGTTCGCATACTTCTCTGAGTACCTGGTAGGTATCGCCAGAAGCAATGGCCAATGTTCCGCCGAGAAGTTTGATACGGCGTTGCAATTCAGTAAGCGAATAGTGAAGCCAGACTCTCGAAGCGCCACCCAGTTCAGCAAAAGCCTCTGTATCGAACACAAACACTGGGAGAATCTTTGACTGAGAGGCAGCAGTCAACGCTGCGTTGTCATCAATTCGCAGATCATTTCGAAAGAGTACGACAGATCTCACTGTACTTGGCCTTTACCTCACTGGTGTGTCAATCACGATACGAACTGTACGAGAGTAACTACGACCTTCCGGTACATCATTGTCATAAATAAGTTCGTCAGAACCAACCGCCTGTATTATGAGTTCGTCCATCGGTACACCGCGCAAACTCTTGCGAACTTCAGAGCAGCGACGTTCTGCAAGTCTGCGGTTAAAATCAGGATTACCTGTGCGGTCGGCATAACCAAAGATTGTAACTGTACTTGTTGGTTCAATGGCTGCCTTAACTTCACGCATGATTTCTTCGTTTTGAGGACCGAGGTCTGCTTTTCCAAAATCAAATAGGATGAGGGAATAGATTTCGACCTTTCTGTCGTTTCTAATCTCAGCTCGCTTCTTCTGAACAGTCAATTGTTGCACAGCCAACTCTTGAGTTTCGATGCGCTCTTGTCCGTGTTCATCACGAACGACAGTTTCTATGACAATGGGCTCTTCTGTAGTTGGCGATGGTTCGTTCAACACCATCCAGGTGAATTCTTCGGTACTGTTGGCAGGTGCTTCCCATTGTTTCAATGTTGTAGAACCTTGCGTTATTGTTGTTTGACGTTGCAATAGCTCTGCTTCAGACTCAACAGCTACGCCCACCTCAACAATCGGAGGTGTTGCAGTGCGCTCAGGTGTTGCAATATTCACCGGTCTTAGTAATTGTGTGAATGAAGTCGCGAGCTCAACTCTTCTGTTTTCAGCCTGACCATCTGGCACATCATTGCTAGAAGGCTTTGCTGGCAAACCACGCGAGTTTATTGTCAAACGACTCTCCGCAATACCCCATAGTTCTTGCAGGTATGTTTTCACACTATTTGCTCTTGCCAGAGACAATTCGGTATTGCCTTCTTCTTCGTCAATATTGTTATTGCACCCTGTTATTTCGAGATTTATTGATGGATTCTGACGCATTCTAAAGCCAACGATGTTCAGGTTGTTGGCGTACATGGCCAAAGCACTTTTTGGCAAAGTTGCCACATTGAATTGCTGCACTTGAGAAGGTGAAAGCAACTCTAAGTGTGTTTCGGCAAGTTGAGAACTCCCTTGCTCAAAGTACACATGGGGGAGAAGAGGAAACGTTTCCGCAACTTCTGACTCCTCGATAATAATGTCTGGATTTTCTAAAACTGACCCGTCTGCAAACTGACCATTAACACGTTGCGTTAGTGAAAGCGCTACTGTTTTTGGAACTCGTATGGTATATGATTCTGGAATCGTATATCTGCGAATGATTGCGTCTTCTGTCTCAATCTCCTCATATTCCGTGTTGTCGTACTCGCTTACCATGTCAATAGTTTGTCTGTCCAAACCAACCACAGGAACGTATGTAGTGTCACGGATGTACAATGTATCCATGATAATTGGGAGCTCAGGAGACGAAACTGGAAGTTTGAGAGAAACGCCGGCGCGCATCGAGGAAATTGTCCAACTCTCTGGAGTCAAAGAAGAAAAAGGGATATTGTATTCCAAGTGAGGCGTTAGCCATGTATCCTCACCAATTTGCATGTCATAACCAACGCCGAGGCTTGCAGAGAGAAGCATTGACGATGCCTCAGGAACCTCACCGACGTATTCATTGCGAGTCGTAGACTGTTCACCGTTTTCATTCACAAAAACAAGACCTTGATTCACCATCTCTTCGTAGTGGTCAACTTCAGTAGACATCACCATGCCGAGGTTTAAGCCACCGCGGAAATACAGATTATCAGATGCGTACATGAGTACACCAGGTTGTATCTCTACGATATTTACGGTTGTGGCGTCAATAACGTGGTTCGCCGTGACGAATTCAGAAGGTGCTGTTCCATCAGCATTGCGCACATCGATTGGAGAATTACCTAATGATTCTTCAACCATCAGTTCTGTTCCATTCATTGTGTACTGCGCACGCAATTGCCAGCGAAGTGAAGGAGAGATATAGTCCACGTAAAGCAAACCAAACGCGAGCCCTGCACCAGAAGCGGTGCAATCGTATTGGGAAGGATGTGCATCACCAGTATCCGCGGCAGACG
>JAUHYX010000359.1 GCA_030426285.1 bacterium | reverse complement strand
CGCTTTGTTCTGATAATGGTACTCTCATAGTATCCGCAACCGCTGCAACCAGAACACACAAGTTTGGTTGAGGTTACAAAGGGGATCATTTTTGGGATGATTTACGCAGCAGTTCTGCTAATCCCAACACGGCACCAACATACTTTTTGCTGCGATTGTAAGCGTACACAGCTTTTTCTTGCTGAGCCTTTGAGCTGCCCCAACCGTGCTTCTTCAGGTAATTGGCAACGCTGTGCATGGCGTCGTACTCGTTAAACAAGTCTACAACTCCGTCGCCATTGCCGTCAATCGCATAACTCACGTAACTAGATGGAATAAATTGCGACATACCAAATGCACCGGCCCAGGAGCCTTCAATCGAGGTTATTGAAGTGTGATACATGGCGTGCATTTTTTCAAGCGCAGCGAGCTGTTCTACGGCCCAACGAGCTTTGGATTTTGCTCGCGAGCGAATTTTGTCTTTGAGTCTATCCAACTCAGACTTTGACCCTTTGTGCCGCGCGATGAGAGTATCTATGTTCATTTGTATGTACTTCGGCTCATTGGCCATGGCGAGACTCAAGTACACACTCGCAACATTGTTGTATCCGGTATAGCCGCCGTGGCGAGTTTCAATCCACATCAAGGCGGCTATCGTGTGACCGGGCACACCGTATTTCTCTTCCAGAACAGTAAACACGCTGTCGTGCTTCAAGTAAAACGGCTTGGCGAGTCCCACAGTTTCTTGGTCGAGAAACTGACTGTAGTCTGCAGGTTTCACAGTTCCAACAACATTGATTCGCACCATGCGCTCGAGAAACTCAGTGTTGTTGTCTTCGATAATGTCAACTGCAAATGTCGTATCGATTCCGGCGGCAAGCATGTGTTTTAGCACCGGTTCAAAGACTTTGTGTGTGATGTTCGGCAATCCGGCAAAAGCAGTACTGCTGCCGAGCCCTACAACGAAAAGTGCTACTGCGAACAATCGAATTTTCATGATAGTACCTGTGCGAATGAGCTGTTACTTATCTGTTCTGCAGTTTTTCAGCAAGCTCGCGCAACACTTGAGGGAATAGCTCGTGCTCTTGTTCAAGAACGCGAGCCGCCAACGCGTTGGCGTCATCGTCTGGCAACACGACCACTTCGCGCTGAGCTATTGTTGATCCAGTGTCATATTGCTCTTCCACATAGTGGATGGTTACGCCTGACACTTTTTCTC
>JAUHYX010000224.1 GCA_030426285.1 bacterium | reverse complement strand
TAAACAGCGCGATACGTGTTACCGTCTTGCGATGCATTCAAGTTTGAAACGGTCAAAGTTGTGCTAGTTTCGCCTGCAAGTGCAGACCAACCATTGCCATCGTTAACTTCCCACTGGATCGTAGGTGCTGGAACACCAGTTCCATTTGACATAAATACTGCATCTGCACCAACACATTCAGTTGCGTTCGATGGGTTTGCAGTAACAGTTGGAGGATCGTCGATAGTCAACGTAGCAACTGCTGTTGTTGCAACTCCACAAACATTTGTGAAGATAGCGCGATACATGTTGCCATTTGCTGATGCAGGAACTGCATTCAACGTCAATGTTGCAGATGTTTCACCAGCCAAGTTGCTATATGCGCCACCAGTGCTAACCTGCCATTGTACAGATGCTGTCGGCGTACCAGTTGCTGCTGCAGTGAAGACGAAACTGTCACCAGCACAACCGCTTGCGCTTGCTGGATCTGTCATTACCACTGGTGCAGTATTAACATTCAGCGTAGCTGCGGCAGTCGCCGTTGTTGCACAAACATTTGTGAACACAGCACGGTATTGGTAGCCGTTCATCGCTGCATTTACAGTTGCAATACTATATGTTGTGCTTGTTTCGCCTGCGATGTCTGCCCAACCGTTTCCATCATTCATTTGCCACTGAACAGTTGGAGCTGGGCTCGCTGTTGCAGATGCCACAAATGATGCACTGCCACCTTCACAAACAGTTTCGCTTGCTGGGTCCGCAGATACTACTGGGTTTGTATTGACAGTCAACATTGCAGAGGCACTAGTTGTGCTTCCACATACATTTGAAACAACTGCGCGATACATGTTGCCATTCATTGCACTGGCCACATTTGTCAACGAAAGCGTTGCAGATGTTTCACCAGCAATATCACTATATGCACCACCAGAACTCATTTGCCATTGATATGTAACGGCAATTGGGCTTGTTGCGGTAACTGAGAATGATGTATTACCAGTTTCACAAACAGTTTGATTCGATGGATCTACAGTAACAACAGGTGCGTCGTTAACAGTCAATTGTGCAGATGCTGATGTCACTACTCCACAAGAGTTAGTGAAAACAGCGCGGTACATGTTGCCGTTATCAACCATTTGAACGTTTGACAATGTCAATGTTCCATTTGTTGCTCCTGCGATGTCAGAATATGCACCACCTGTGCTAACCTGCCACTGGACAGTTGGAGTCGGGGTTCCATTGGCATTTGCCAAGAAAGAAGCGCCTTGACCAACACAAGTTGTCTGTGGTGTTGGGTCCACATTAACAACAGGAGATGTATTAACGTTCAATGTAGCTGCAACAGAAGTTGCGTCGCCACAAAGATTTGTCAAAACAGCTCTGTATTGGTTTCCATCATCTGATGACTGAACATTTGACACTGTGAGTGTTGTTCCATTTTCACCAGCTAGGTCGTTCCAAGTCACAAGAAGTACATCAAATTGTTGCCACTGAACTGATACTGGTGCAGTACCGTTATAAGCGACGTTGAAGTTGGCATCTTGAGTTTCACAAACTGTTACATTTACTGGATCAGTAGTAACTGTTGGTGGTGTATTCACTGTGAGTGATACAACACTAGATGTTACAACTGGACCATAGTCTGCAGAAACATGCACGCGGTAGTTACCAGCGTCACTTGCATCTACATTAGATATTGTCAACGTCGATGATGTTGCACCAGCAACGTTTGCATAAGCACCACCGTTTGAGTACTGCCACTGATATGCGATTCCACATCCGCGTGCAAAAACGTTGAACGATGCATTTTCAGTTTCACAAACCGTTTCATCAACTGGCTGAGTAAGGATGTTTCCACCACCTACGACCTGTGAAGGAGTTGGGTTTGTTACACCAAAACATGTGTTATTGTTACAGTTGTAGCTGAGAATTGACCCGTTGTCACTCACAACCGTTGAAGGTGATGATGTGATGAACACGAGGTTGTCAAATGCACTGGCATCAACAACATCCCAACGTAATGTAGCAAGGTGATACGTACCAGCTGTAAGAGCTGTGTACGGAGGGAACTTCAATAGCCCAATCGACAAAAATGAGCCATTATCCACCTGAGTAACGCTGTACCCAGCTCCTGTGAGAGTTGAATTTGCTTCATGAGCAGGAGTCAAATTCATCCCGTCAAGAGCGGTGGTGTTAAAAGATACACTAATGTTACCGGCGGCGACTTCCCATGATTCGCCGTCAGCAACAGTCACCCACAATTCGGCATAGTACTCTGTACAATTGCCATTTGGGCGTTGGTTTTGGAGATAAAACTCCAGCAGGTTGTCTGCAGAGGCAAACTGCGAACCACCGGCAAATGCTGCGATCATTAGCAAGAGCAATATTCGCAGCCTGCTAATATGAGTGCCAAGATTCATCTTAAATCCTCAGCTTGAGTATGATAGGAATTATTCATTTCAATCTTTATTCGATGGCTGGTACGCCACCTGGGTTAATACTGGAAAAGTTTGGAAGAAAGTACGATAGAAAGTCTATCGCACCGACAGCTCTGTCTCCGTCCAAATCGCCAGACAACATCATATATCTTCCCGATGCTTCATATTGAACAACGGCATTTCCATTTCCTGGATATGCTTTGTTTGAAGCATCAGAGAAGTCATAGCTGTGACTACCACCATTTGTAACAGCAATACGAGATGCTGTTGCGATAGGTAAGTGGTTGCCATGACGAATAACTAACCAATAGTTACCACTCGTTACACCATCCATTGAAACTGACACAGAGCCAGTAGTAGACAATAGACCGTCAGTCAAGTGTGATAGTGTAGAAGTCTCTAAATCTACACCGCTACGCAATTCTACAATTACAGCAGTTGGAGTGTGATTTGAACCATTCCAGTAACCTTGCAACAATACAGTGACATCAAATGATGTAGACTGAGCAAGAGACATGGCTGAACAAACAACAAACAACAGCAAGGCTGTTGTGATTTTAGAGACAGATATTTTTAAGGAATCAATAAACATCGAAAGACTCCATTTCTTATTCGAGTTTTAATAATGGGGAGAGATATCCTCTCCCCATTTCATCATTCAGTTTTAGTCTATCGCTGGAACTTGTCCTGGATTCACCAACGAGAAGTTTGGCAAGAAGTAGAACAAGAAGTCAGTTGCATTTACAGCGCGGTCACCATTTAAGTCGGCCATGCGAACTGTATAAGCTCCACCTGGTTCCTCTACCGTGGTTCCTACACCTGGATATGCGCGATCTGCTTGATCAGTGAAATTGTATGAAACAGTTCCGCCTGCAGCAACAGTTAACATTCCATTAGATGCTACTGGCAATGCTCCGCCTGAGCGAAGAACTAACCAATAGTCACCAGACTGTAGTGCATTGAAGTTTACAGATACCGTACCCATAGTTGAAACAATGGCGCTTGTACGATCAACCAAAGTTGAGCTCGCAAGATCCATGCCACTTCTCAATTCAACTATAATTGGTAAACGCTTGTGTGTACCACTGATACCATCATAGTAACCACCGAAGTACGCAGTTACGTCAAACTGTGTAGCAACTGGTATTACTGTGAGTTGAGCAGATGCTGATGTAACAGCTGTTGGGCATGTTCCGCTCACAACTGCACGATAGTAACCTGCATCAGTCAATTCTGTGATTGCGATATCATACGTTGCATTGGTTGCACCTGCGATATCTGCAAATACAGAATTGTTTGTGCTGTACTGCCATTGATATGACAAACCAGTACCAGTTGCACTAACTGTGAAACTAGCCATTTCAAACTCAGTAACAGTTGCATCAGAAGGATTGCCTGTGATTGCAGGAGCCGTCTGTACTACTACTGAAGCGACATCTGAAGTAACATCGCCACATGAATTTGAGACGATAACAGTGTAAGCACCGTCTTGTACAGCCGTGATACCAGTGAGAGTCAATGTACTGCCTGTCTCACCAGTGAGATCGCTGCCTTCATATTGCCACTGATATGTTGGGTTAGAACCTGTAGCAGTCACACTCAACATTACATCTGCACCTTCACAAACAGTTGTTCCAACTGGTTGGTCGGTAATGGCGATGGTTTCTAGAACTGCAAATGTAGCGTCTGAATCATCATTTCTCGCTGGTGTACCACTATCGCTAACACGTATTGAATAATCCCCAGCTACAAAACCATTCGGGATGTTCCAAGTGTACGTGCCATCTAAAGCATTTACATTTGTTGCAATAGTTGCAGTAGTAACTCCACCATCTAGAAGTGTAATATCAACGTTAGAAACATTGAGGCTATTCCACATGATGTCAGTACTGCCACCTGGACAGAATTCTTCACCGCCATTTGGTGCAGCAACCGTAACAGAAAACTCAGGTGCATCAACTGAAAAAGTTCCTGCATCTGTGATATCGTCACTGTACGTGTACGGAGCCTGCGCTCTTCTGCGTAGAATTAGCGTTTCGTTAGGGAATGTGAATCCCCAATCTGGATTGATTGCAAACACATCTGTTGTGCTAGCATTTGATACTTTCATAGTACCAATCAACGTACCTTCACCTGTTCCACTTATCTTCTCAAGTTTCGTATCTAAATCACTCTGGGAAGATATCGTAGTTGATGGTGGTACTTCAATCGCCAATTGTAGGTAATCACCAGAAATTGAAGTCGAAAATGAATAATATGTGTCAAGCTTAGAAGAACCTCTAGACTCAACACTGAATGTAGGAGCTGCAAACTTAGTACCGAGATTCGGGATCTCAATTACAATGTCGCAGTCATCGAGATACATGTCATCAGTTCCACCAGTACGCATCATGTAAACATCAAATGTATACTCGCCACTTAACAATTGTTGATTTGTGACAGTTGCTGTGTACTGAGGACCTACATACAAAGGCGAATCAATTGAAGATGCAAACAATGTCACTTCTTCATCCTGATTCGTTCCAGGGTTGTATGCGAATGTTATAGATGTAAACAACCCAGACGCCCAATCCAAGTCCATGTCTTGGGTAAAGTCGTCTACGCCTATAATACATACAGTTCCAAGCTTTGTTCCGTCACCATTAGTACTGATTTCCTCAGTATTCGTGGTATTTGGAGTCTGCAAAAACACATACTCAACGCCGAGTGTTCTCGGGGTTGTGTTGTAAACAGAAACAGATGCATCATAGGATGAACCAGATAGATCCGTCTCAACGGTTGCGCTGGCACTGTTAAACATATTGCCATTAAAATTCAAATAAAACGAGGCGTCTGTCAGATACAGTGGGTCAACGCTTGTGTTCTTGAGATACAGGTCGAAGCAAACTGTATCACCTGAGACAGAAACGTTCTGCACGGACATCGTGGCCGTTAATGCGAGTGCATTCGTTTGCCCGGCCAACAAAAGAGACAGGAACAATACGATGCCGTAAACTCTCTTCATTGCTTTCATCCTGCTATGATCATACATGTGTGATTTCAAGTTATTTCCAAAACACTCTTTCGAGCATTGTGAGCTTATTCGTACTAAATACTTTTATCCGCTAAAAGGTGACCCCGCAAATCCGGGGTCACCTTCTGCGATTCTATCAAAACCTTACGGTACTTGCGTAGCGCGGAAGGTATTGTTACGAGAGATCACGCGGTCAGCTGCGTTCACGATACCGTCGAGTGTTACATCTTCGTAGATGTATAC
>JAUHYX010000223.1 GCA_030426285.1 bacterium | reverse complement strand
TAGGTGGCTTTTCGGCTGATATTGCCTATCAGGTAGATCAGCTATCGCTGCTGTTTACCATGATTATTACTGGGGTGGGCTTCCTTATCCACCTCTATTCCATAGGCTACATGCATGGCGATGAAGGGTTTTACAGGTTCTTTGCCTATCTAAATCTCTTCATTTTCATGATGTTGAACCTTGTTCTGGCCGACAACTTCTTGCTTACCTTCCTAGGTTGGGAAGGTGTAGGACTCGCTTCTTACCTCCTGATCGGCTTTTGGTACAAACAAAAATTCCCTGGTGTTAACCTAACATGGACTGGTGACGCGGCACGCAAGGCTTTTATCGCCAACCGTGTAGGTGACTTCGGCATGTTGGTCGGAATGTTCATACTGTTCACGCAGTTTGGAACGCTGAGCTATTCTGGTGTTGCTGAGGGCGCGCTGACAACTGGTTCAACAACCATGTTGACAATTGGAACGCTGCTAATTTTCCTCGGTTGTACTGGTAAATCAGCTCAAATACCATTGTTTGTATGGCTTCCGGATGCCATGGCGGGTCCAACATCGGTTTCTGCCCTTATCCACGCCGCTACCATGGTGACGAGTGGTATCTTTTTGGTTGCACGCAACAATGTGATTTTCTCACTGAGCCAAGACACCATGATGGTCATTGCAATTATCGGTATGGCAACTGCCTTGTTTGCAGCAACCATGGGTCTAGTACAAAAAGACATCAAGAAAGTTCTCGCATACTCTACCGTTTCTCAGCTTGGATATATGTTCGCAGCTCTCGGGGTTGGTGCATTTACCGCAGCTGTGTTCCACGTGATGACACATGCATTCTTCAAGGCGTGTTTATTCTTGGGCTCAGGTAGCGTCATTCACGGAATGCATGGTGAGCAAGACATTACAAAGATGGGTGGCCTGAAAAAACACATGCCGCACACGTATAAAACGTTCTTGATTGCCTCGGTTGCTATCGCGGGTATCTTCCCATTGGCAGGATTTTTCTCGAAGGATGAAATTTTACTCGATGTGTTTGTGAACCACGAGTATGTGCTCTGGGGCATGGGTATGGTTGCTGCGTTCTGTACAGCATTCTACATGTTCCGTCTCGTATTCCTCACTTTCCATGGTGAAGAGCGCTTTGATGTTGATAAAGTTCATCCGCATGAGTCTCCTGCTACCATGACGATTCCGCTGTGGGTATTGGCGATCTTGAGTATTTGCGCTGGGTGGATTGGATTGCCACATGTGTTCGGTCCGAACTTCTTAAAAGAGTGGTTGGCTCCGATTTTTGCGAATGCCAACGTAGAACCGCATGTTATTGCTGCCTCATTGGAATGGACACTTATGGGTGTTTCGACTGTAGTTGCAGTTGCAGGAATACTTTTGGCTTATAACATGTATGGTAAGAAGTCTGATACTCCGGATAAATTGGCAAAGTCAATGTCCGGCATCTACAATATGTTGTGGAATAAATACTGGGTGGATGAAGTGTATTATGCACTTATTATGAACCCACTGTACAGTCTTTCAAATAGCTTCTTGTTTAAAATTTTCGATGTGAAGATTATCGACGGCATGGTCAACGGAATGGCCACTATGGTCGGTAATTCTAGCGCCGTGTTGAGACGCGTACAGTCTGGAGTTGTTCAGAACTACGCCCTCGTGATGATGATGGGTATTGTTGGTGTGATAATGTGGATGCTGTTCGCGTAATCGAACTGGCTTGTTTTACGTAGGAAAAGAGATTTTATGCTGGCACTGATTGTTACGTTGTTCTTACCGCTGCTCGGAGCGTTTGCCGTTTTGGCAATCGACAAGCAGTTTGCGCGCGGTATTCGCAATACTGCCCTCTGGATATCGGCGGCTACATTTGTGGTGTCGCTCTTCCTGTACTTTGGCTTTGACCAGAGTAACCCGGACTTCCAGTATGTTGTGAAAGCAACCTGGATTACCAGCATTGATGCGGGATTCCACATCGGGCTCGATGGCATGTCATTGCTGATGGTGCTGTTGACCACCCTCATTTCACCCATCGCAATACTCGCTTCACATGACTCAGTGAACAAACGCGAAAAAGAATATTATGCCATGTTGCTGTTGTTGCAATTTGGTATGACAGGTGTTTTTGTAGCGCTTGATACATTCTTGTTTTATGTGTTCTGGGAAGTCATTCTTATTCCGATGTATTTCATCATCGGTATTTGGGGTGGCAAAGAGCGCATTTACGCCGCAATCAAGTTCTTCTTGTACACCATGGTTGGCTCGCTACTCATGCTCGTTGCTATGATCTGGATGAGCTCTCATGTCGGCGAACTTACCGGAAACGGCTTCACAACGAATTTGCTGACACTGCAAGAATATGCTCCAACGATTGCATTTGAGACGCAAAAGTGGCTGTTCTTAGCATTCGCACTTTCTTTCTGTATCAAAGTACCTCTGTTTCCATTTCACACATGGCTTCCAGATGCCCACGTACAAGCACCAACTGCAGGTTCAGTGATCCTCGCTGGTGTTTTGCTCAAAATGGGTACATATGGTTTGATCAGATTCAACCTCGATTTATTCCCTCAGTCGTCACACTACTTTGCTGATGCAATCGGCATTCTTGCCGTCATCGGTATTATCTATGGTGCGCTTGTTGCACTCGTGCAAACAGATGTGAAGAAATTGGTGGCGTACTCATCCGTAAGCCACATGGGCTTTATTGTGTTGGGAATATTCGCCATGAACCCAGAAGGTGTACAAGGTGCGATCATTCAAATGGTGAACCACGGCTTGTCTACAGGCATGCTGTTCTTGTGTGTTGGTGTGATATACGAACGCAGACACACACGTGAATTGAGTGAATTTGGTGGTTTAGCCGATGTCATGCCGAATTATGCCAAGTTTTTGGCGATTGCCATGCTCGCATCAGTTGGACTACCTGGGCTCAACGGATTTATTGGTGAGTACTTAACATTGTTGGGTGCATACGTTTCAGCTACAACAGGCATCCACAGCTTCTCAAGCACGTGGATTGCAATTCTGTCTGCCACAGGAGTGATCCTTGCAGCAGCATACTTATTGAAAATGTACAATGGCATGATGTTCGGTGAGATCAACAATCCGAACAACAAAGGCTTGACAGATATAACAGCCAAAGAATTTTGGCAATTGGCTCCGCTAGTTGTTTTCGTGGTGTGGATCGGAGTGTACCCGTCTACGTTTCTGAATGTGTCTAAGGAATCGACGAATAAGTTGGTCGACAAGATAGAACAAACAGTACAAGTAGATAATCACGCAGAATTGTCCCTGCCGGGCGAACAACAGTAAAAGATCTTGAGAGGATTCCTTCATGACAGGTGATTTATATTCAGCTCTCCCAATTGTTTTGATGTCGTCAGCATCAATTATCGGTCTTCTGGTCGACGTGTTTACGCCCGGGAGAACAAAAGGGATGTTTGGGTGGACGATATTTTCGTTGCTCATGATGATGGGAGCAGCGGTTTTAACGTTTGGCGCCGAAGGCACAGCATTTTCTAATATGCTTACTGTTGGCGGATACGCTACATACTTTGACGTGCTGTTTGGCGTTGGAGCCCTGATGTCAATCGTTGCAGCTCGACCTATGCTTCAACGTCATGGTTACGAGTACAAAGAATACTATTCGTTGACATTGTTTGCAGTCGCCGGTATGATGCTCATGGCACACGCGAATCACTTGTTGATCGCATTTATCGGCATTGAAATCATGTCTATCAGCTTCTATGTAATGTCAGGTTTCTTTCGCTCCAATACGTTCTCAGTTGAATCTTCTCTGAAGTACTTTTTGCTGGGTGCCTTTGCAACAGGTTTCCTTGTGTACGGAATCGCTCTAATCTACGGTTCCGTTGGAAGTATGTCGTATACCGACATGTATACTGTTGCGATGGAGAGCGAAATCACGCTTAAGAACTTGTACTGGGTTGGTATTGGAATGCTCTTGGTAGGACTCAGCTTTAAGGTTGCTGCGTTCCCATTCCATGTCTGGGTACCAGATGTATATACCGGTGCACCAACAGTTGTAACAGCTTTTATGAGTACTGCCGGTAAGGCCGCTGCATTTAGTGTGTTGATACCTGTTGTTGCTGTAGTGCTTCCTGAAATTGAAACTATGGAACGCATCCAAATGCTGATTGCCGTGATTGCAGCAATGTCGATGCTTTACGGAAATATTGGTGCGATATCGCAAACAAATGTCAAACGCATGTTGGCATACTCTTCTGTTGCGCATGCTGGTTATCTCCTCATGGGAGTTGCCGTAGGAACAGATGCTGGGCAACAAGCCGTTATGTATTACCTGACTGCGTATATGTTTATGCAAGTTGGGGCATTTGTAGTTGCCGCGATTGTTGAGTCTAAACCAGGTGAAGATTGCACATTGGAAGACTACAAAGGACTTTCAAAACGCAACCCAGGCCTGGCGGCATGCATGGCCGTGTTCATGCTTTCACTAACCGGAATCCCATTCCTCGTTGGATTCTTTGGAAAGTATTACATTTTCAAAGCTGCTATCGAAGCAGATATGATTTGGCTAACGATTGTAGGTGTTGTTGCATCAGTAATTTCTGTGTACTTCTACCTCGGTTTGATCGTGAAAATGTATTTCCAAGATCGCGAAGACGAAGTACCTGCCGCCCTACCAGGTGGAATTGCCAATCTGACTCTCATAGTCACAGTTGTTGGTGTACTTGTTCTTGGATTTTTCTTGGATTATTCCGTTCTTCCAACAATCACATTCTAACTTGTTTCTCAGCAAGAAGTTAGCGCACACGACACTCAAGTATCGCTCTTGAAGCGGTGGATATAAAAGGAGTGGTGTAAACACACCACAAGCTGTTACAATTAAGAAGGTCAGGAGATCATGATTAACCCTAGTGACTTGTTTCAGTACCACCATAAACCCGCCGACTTTATACGGGAGTATCTCAACAAAATTGCCAAATCAGACATCAGTGGTGGTGTTATCCTCCTGATTTGCGCCGTGATTTCTTTGGTATGGGCGAACAGCAGCTTCTCCGGCTATTACCACTATCTCTTCGAATCCCATTTGTCTATTACTATTGGCGATATGGCTCCAATGTCACACTCAATTGTGATGTGGATCAATGATGCCTTGATGGTGATATTCTTTTTTGTTGTTGGACTAGAAATAAAGCACGAAATGCAACACGGCGAGTTAGCGTCGTGGAAACAGGCATCACTTCCGGTCATGGCCGCCTTAGGAGGTATGGTTGTACCTGCTGCCGTATATGCTTTGGTCAACCTCAATGGTGGTGGTGAACTCGGTAGCAACGAAGTGTATATGCGCGGTTGGGGAGTCCCAATGGCAACTGATATTGCATTCGCAGTTGGTATCTTTGCTCTCATGGGCAAACGCGTGCCTCCTACTCTGCGAATCTTCCTGCTCGCCCTCGCGATTGTAGACGACCTTGGGGCTATCGTTGTTATAGCCGTGTTTTATACGAGTAACTTCAGCCTCGGTGCTTTCCTCATTGGTATAGCAGGTTTGGGAGTATTGGCATTTTTCAATCGTCTTGGCGTGCGATCAATGGCGCCGTTTTTGTTGGTTGGACTCGTCATCTGGATTGCTTTCTGGGCTTCCGGTGTACACCCAACGATTGCGGGTGTTGCAGTTGCATTTACCATTCCTTCGACTTCGCGTATTAGCAT
>JAUHYX010000222.1 GCA_030426285.1 bacterium | reverse complement strand
ACGGCGTCAAACGCGCTTCGATATACCTCGGAGCTGCGGCGGAATCTCAAGTTCGATAGTCTCCCCAATTCACCTGCGTATCGATGAGCAAGTCTTTCTGGCCCATATTTACCAAAGCATCACCAATTGCTGCATCGCCATGAGGGTGGTACTGCATGGTGTTGCCGATAATGTTGGCGACTTTGTGATACCGACCATCGTGCATTGTTCGCATGGCATGAAGAATGCGGCGTTGCACTGGTTTTAGCCCGTCTTGAACAGAAGGGACCGCTCTGTCGAGAATCACATAACTTGCATACTCCAAGTACCATTGTTTGTACATTCCTTGAAGCGGGACAGAAGAACGGTTGTCATGCGACGAATTTTGCAATTCTTCAGACATGTGCATCTTCCTCCTTTGCGGCGGCCAATAGCTCGGCGGCTGCTTTGTCCGCTTCAATACGCAAATTCTCTATGATAAATTCTTGTCGTTCCGGCGTATTCTTTCCCATATAGTATTTCAGCAATTCTTTTATTTGCGTTTGGTCATTGAGCATGACGGGCTCAAGGCGAATATCCTGCCCGATGAATCCACCAAATTCGTCAGGCGAAATTTCACCCAATCCCTTAAAGCGGGTTATCTCGGCTTTTGCACCTAGTTCCTCAAGCGCTGCTTGCTTTTCACGTTCGTCGTAACAGTACTTCGTGGTTTGTTTGTTGCGAACTCTAAACAGTGGTGTTTCAAGAATATAGAGATGTCCACCACGCACGATGTCGGGAAAAAACTGCAGGAAAAACGTGAGTATCAGCAAACGAATATGCATGCCATCAACATCGGCATCGGTAGCAATCACAATGTTGTTGTAGCGAAGTCCTTCAATTCCCTCTTCAATATTCAAGGCATGCTGTAGCAAATTGAATTCTTCGTTTTCATACACAACCTTTTTCTTCATGCCAAAACTGTTCAGCGGTTTGCCTCGCAGTGAGAACACGGCCTGAGTTTCTACATCCCGCGCCTTGGTTATTGAGCCAGATGCTGAGTCACCCTCGGTGATAAACAGTGTACTTGCAAGTTTTTTGTCGTCATCACCTTTGTTGTCACTGAAGTGCATGCGACAGTCGCGCAGCTTGCGGTTGTGAACGGCGGCTTTTTTTGCACGCTGATTGGCGAGTTTGCGAATGCCCGCCATGTCTTTGCGTTCGCGCTCGCTTTGCTGAATGCGCTTTAGCAAGGCCTCGGCCACGTCAGTGTTGCGATGCAAGAAATTGTCGAGCTCCTTGCGCAAGAAGTCCCCAATAAATGTTCGCATAGTAGGACCATCTGGAGCAATGTTCAAACTGCCCAGCTTGGTCTTGGTTTGCGATTCAAACACGGGTTCTTGTACGCGCACAGCAATTGCCGCAACGATAGCCGTACGCACATCGGAGGCATCGAAGTCCTTTCCAAAATGGTCGCGCAACGTTTTAACTACTGCTTCTCTAAAGGCCGATTGATGGGTACCTCCTTGCGTAGTATGCTGTCCGTTTACAAACGAATAGTACTCCTCCCCATAGTGTTCGCCATGAGTGAGAGCTACTTCGATGTCTTCGCCTTTTAAGTGGATGATAGGATACCGTGCTGCTTCGGCACGAGTCTTGTTTTGAAGCAGGTCCAACAAGCCATTCTTGGAAACAAATTTTTTGCCGTTGAGCTTTATTGTCAAACCAGCGTTGAGGTATACGTAGTTCCAAATCATAGATTCTACGTATTCCATTATGTATTTGTAGTTGCGAAAGACAGTGTCGTCGGGCACGAATTCTATACATGTCCCGTTTTCTTCTGTGCTCTTTGCAACCCTGTGGTCTTTGGTGAGCTCTCCCTGTGAGAATTCGGCTTGCTTTTGTTTGCCTTCGCGAATCGAGGTGACGGAGAAAGCGTTGGATAATGCATTAACGGCTTTGGTACCAACGCCGTTGAGGCCTACTGATTTTTGAAAAGCACCAGAATCATACTTTCCACCTGTATTGATTTTGGAGACACAATCAACCACCTTTCCAAGTGGAATGCCGCGACCGTAGTCGCGAATAGAGACTTTCCCTTCAGTAATTCGTACGTCGATTGTTTTGCCAAACCCCATCATGTGCTCGTCGATAGAGTTGTCTATGACCTCTTTCAACAAGACATATATGCCATCATCGTACGACGAGCCATCACCCAACTTACCTATATACATCCCGGGGCGGGTGCGGATATGTTCTTTCCAGTCGAGGGACCGGATCGAGTCTTCGGTGTACACGCTTTCTGCCATGATACCGCGCTTGAATTGTTCTCAATCTATGCTGTAGGTGCAAAGATACAAGAAACGTGGAAATGAAAGCGAGAACGTGAGAAGGACTAGTCGAAGAATCGCCAATCGATTGCTACGCTAAAGTTCTGTGCAGTCGAGGGGTAACCACTAAATGGCATCCACAATGTGCCGGCAATATTTGTAACATTCACGTGAATGTCGGCATTGCCCAAGCGGGCTTTGGCAGAAATATAACCGCCGTCCCACTGCGATTCAGTATGTGTTCCTGTATATATGCGACCGAGAAACGGAGATAGCTTGGGGCGCTTACCTGCAGATGCATACTGAACTCCGCCTCGCAGCTGCACGGCAGATCTTCCGAACTGCAGGTCGTGCTGATAATATACATGCACATACAGTTTTGGTAAGCTCAGGGAATATTCTTCCGCGGTGTACTGCACAAGTGAGACAATGCTGCTATTGCCCATGTGGAGGCGAAGCCCTGCAGAAACACTTGGAACTGTCACGGCCGTTGTGTTGCGAAACGCACCACTAAAGACATCGGCATGAGACGTATCGGGCACAAACAACTTTCGTCCTTCGATTCTACTCAACATAGGCTCGATATGTGCACTAACACTCTCTGAACTATACTGCATGGTCGCTGAAATAGTTTGCCAGGTTTCCTGTGTACCTTCAGGCTCGTACCACGCCGGTCGAGGTGCTGAATACGAGCCCTCAAGACCCACCGAAAATGCAGAATCTGGACTCCAGGTGGCATGAGCACCAAACAAGTATGCATCGAACATATCATAGGTCGTGAATGCACCAGATCCGCCGACTGCCAGTGTACCGAGTTGTACACGACCGCTGGCAGAAGCACCAATGCCCACAGACTCCCAGCTGGGTTTGTCAAGCACAGCATCGTGTTGAAGCCAGTCAACAATAGGTCCTGCTTGCACTTCAAATTCATCTGTTTTCAATTGAATACTCGGTTGAGCACGGACTCTCTTTGAGAGTAAAAACACGCTTGATATGCTATCTGCTTCGCTGAACCAACCGTCGGTGTGAAGTGACAGGGAATGAGTTTGCTCATGGGCGAGGATCGGTACAACAATATTTGCTGTTGACGACAGTCGCGAACTCCAAAGGGCTACAACGGAATTTGCAATGCGGCGGCTATCAGAATCTTGAAGGTGAGGTTCTGCGATAAGTGGGTCGGCTACGTCTTCGCTTGCATCCGCTACATGCATGCCACCAGACACTTCGCGTTTGTGATTCGTTGTGAACAGCTTCAGCAGAAGTGACGATGTTGTATCTACACGGAATTGCAAACCAACCCTGCCGCTCCACTGTTCTGAAGCTGTGCGCAAGAAGGTTCCATCGCCGCCGACATACCCAATTCCAATATCGATTGTTGCTGATGTAGAAATGTTCCTCGCAAAGCTTCCCTGTATACCACGATAGCCTGCGCCTGACTCAACAAACGACACTCGTGTATACGCACCGACACTGTTATACTGTGCAAACCGATACTGTTGTTTGGCAGTATCAAACACAACTGCGTGCATATGTTCTTTGTCAAAGTGGCCGCGATTTGAAGAAAGTGAAGTCAGTTCCAGCCCATTGATAGGTGGGCTAGAATATTCATATACACCTGTATTGCCAACACTTGGAAAGAACCATTGAAATTGCGATTCAAGATCGCGTACTTGAGCTTGCGATGAATGCGTCAACAACAATAGGCACATGCATGCTACAAACGCAACATATGCTCGTGCCATTGCCATGTGCATACTACTCGTTTACTCAGTGCTTTCTGAATCGTCTGTTTCAATCTGATCGCTTGAATCGACATCTTGGTCGCTGCCTTGGTCTACATCTTGCTCACCGCTAGGTGTAGTTTCGCCATCTACCATTTCGTCTGTCGACTCATCAACTTCTTCGTCCTTTTCAACTCTAGTGATGTCGGCTAGTGTGTCTTTTTTATCCAGCTTGATGAGGCGCACACCTTGGGTGTTTCGACCAATAACTCGAATCTCAGAAACGTGCTGTCGAATCAGTACACCTTTCATGGTAATCAGCACGAGGTCCATGTTTTCATCCACTTTGAGCATCGACACAATATCACCGGTCTTATCCGTGATCTGCATCATGCGAACGCCTTTGGCACCGCGTTTTGTTTTGCGGAAGTCATCAACAATGTTGCGTTTGCCGTAGCCTTTCTCAGAGGCAATCACTATTGTTTCTTCAGCATCCGTTACTGCAATCATTTTCACAACTTCATCGCGTGGAGCCAGGCGAATTCCGCGAACACCTGCGGCAGTTCTTCCCATTGGGCGCAATTCCGATTCATGGAATCTACAGAGCTGACCACCTTTCGAAGCAATCATGATATCTGCATCGCCATTTGTAAGCGCAACCGAGATCAAGCGATCGTCGTCGTTGAGATTCACAGCGCGAATACCAGTACGGCGAATATTGGCAAAGTTCGACATCGCAACGCGCTTCGTCACACCCGAACGCGTTGTCATGACTACAAATGTTTCGTCGTCAAACTCTTTCACCGGCAAGTATGCGGTGACATGTTCATCCGGGAGTTTTTCTAGGACATTGTTGATACTGCGTCCTTTAGAGTTCCGCATACCTTCTGGCAACTCATACACTTTGAGTTTGAACACGCGACCATGGTCGGTGAAAAACAGCAAATTGTGATGGGTAGATGCTTGGAACAGGTGCTCTACAAAGTCTTTGTCGCGTGTTCCGGCACCACTGAGCCCTCTTCCGCCGCGCGTTTGAGCGCGATACGAAGCAGCAGATGTGCGTTTGATAAAGCCTTGCTTTGTGATAGACACGAACATGTCTTCTTCGGCGATCATGTCTTCCATCGTCAAACCACGAGCATTGTACTCGATCGTAGTACGTCGTTCATCACCATACTTGTCGCGCAGTGCTTCAAGCTCATTTGAGATTTCTTGCATCTGCAAATCTTTGCTGTCAAGAATGGCTTGAAGTTGCTCGATGAGTTGCAACAAGTCGCGGTACTCATTCTCTATTTTTTCGCGTTCTAGGCCAGTCAAACGCTGTAAACGCATCTCCAGAATTGCTTTGGCCTGCTCAGGACTCAACCCAAATTTGGACTGCAATGCAGCTGATGCGATGTGCACATCGGCTGACTCGCGAATAGTTTGAATCACGGCATCGATATTATCGAGCGCAATCAAGTAACCTTCAAGTATGTGCGCGCGCTTTTGTGCCGCATTGAGGTCGTATTGAGTGCGTCGCACAATCACTTCATTGCGGAAATCGATGAAATGACCGAGCACCTCGCGCAGAGGCATTACTTTTGGACGACCGTTGACGAGAGCCAACATAATCACGCCAAATGTAGTCTGCATTTGTGTGTGCTTAAACAAGTTGTTGAGCACAACACTTCCCATGGCATCGCGCTTAATCTCAAT
>JAUHYX010000221.1 GCA_030426285.1 bacterium | reverse complement strand
GAGCAATGGACTGCTCCTAGTTTGCATCAGGCATACTTACGAGTACATCTTTTGAGGTTACCGCGACTACATCGATCCCATACTCGTCTGTGGCGGTATCAATGAGCTCTATAACAGGTGGAAACGCAAAGTAGAATTCTCTACCTACGTCATTCGTATGCGGGAAAAAGTACCGCTCATACTCGTTTGACATAGAAATTTGTGCTTGAACACAATGGCTAGATGCAGAAAGCACTAGCAACGTAGCATACAACAGCTTCATATTCATACTCCAACGTGCACATCACTTGTGGATGCACAACAACACAACAAGGTTCTTCAGGGGGCTGAAGGCAATATAACTGATAAGATAACTTTTCAAAACTCAATCGTTGCTATTTGTTTATTCCAATTGGCTCAGTGCCTTGGCATAGCAATCACCTATTTTACTATAAACGGCACAGTAACCTGTTTGTCCCCATCGACTATTCTCGCAAACCACATGCCTGGGGGGAGGTCTTTGGGAATGTCCACAACAGTGTCAGCATCTGCATGTTGAGATGAGTGTATAATACCAGTAAGATGTACAAAGCGAATGTCAACCGATGGACTATCTAGGTGCCCTAGAAAGAGTTTTGATTCTGAAACAACAGGGTTGGGAGCAATGTAAGTAGCCTGACTGTCTGCATGTGACGACTCAACTACAGAAACTTCGGGATTGATAAGATAGATGTCACTGATATTGAAATTGGCTCCACCTACCATGCAAAAGTTGAATCCAAAGGGTTCGGTTTGATCAATTCGGCTCAACCAATAGCTGTGTGACTTGTGTCCATCGATATTGATCAGCATCGAGTCTACCTGGGCATTGATTGGATACACAAGAGCTCTACAAACATCTGAGTAACGTTCGAAGAACTGCACATGAAGATTCCTATCATCACTTTCGACTTCGTACTCGAGCTTGGAGTCTGAGTAAAACACTCCGTTGTGAATCGCTATTGGTGTTGGACAAGAGGCCAAAGGCCTTGCGATAGGGCGAACATGCAGAGCCACTTCAGATAGAAATCCTAGAATTCCAGATGTAGGAACAGTAGCATGGTAAATGTCAAAAGCCGAAGTTTGTGCTAGTAGATGTACAGAGCGTCGTTGCAACCAGTCAGACATGGAAATAGTATCTACTTTATCTATTGACGTGTCAAATACACCAATACTCCCAAAGTCCGTGTTCGGGCGAACCATTATTTCCAACGTTGTCGAGTCAGAATCAAATTCACTGTAGATATCGGTTCTCAAGAAGTGGTGAGAATTTGCATTGTTCGCGAGCCAACTTTCGAATATTGAAATCTCAAGGCTATTCCAATCGCCAGAGTCAGTTTTAGTGACAACAATACCCCCACTGCGAATCATACTTGTAGCTTCGATGAGTCTTGTATCTGAATAGCTGTAGTTGCTTGAAATTATTGTCATGTCACCGACAATATTTGCACTTGGATCGTCGAAATTGTGGCTATAGTTTTCCGAGTGCAATGCAAATTTGTACAAGGTCGAATCAAGTAGATTGGCAACAGGTTTTGTAACATACGTCTGTGTAACCTCAGAGATTGCTTGTGCCCCAACAAAGCCAACATCACAGTTCGTAATTATTTGTGATTCAAAGACTTCATACATACTCGAAGTGACGGTTACCGGGAGGGTTGACTGAATCCAGGTTCCGGATACGTCTGTGCCTAGAGAATCAGTCGAAAAATGCAGAACGTCTCCTTTATCAATTGTGAATGCTTCTTCACCAACGTTGGTTCTGTTGAAGACTGTTACAATTGTGTTGTCTTCAAGGCCAACTACATAAACCGTTGCAGGAAGGCGCAAAGCACTATTTGACTCACCGATGTTCTTTTCGGGCAGCGAAACTACAACAAATTCCTTACCCGCCGTTTCTCGTGCCGTTGCCGTGTACCTACCAAACTTATTACCGATGCGGGTTTCCACCATGAGTGCAATGGCTTGTTCGGCTTGTACATACACTGCGGCATCGTCAAAGACAGTGTCCCCAGCAAGGTTTGCATTAGAGTTATGACGATACACCTGTGCAGCGTCGTACGGAAGTTCCCATCGAACAATTTCGTATGGCTTCAATGCACGAGTTTCAGTGTATCCAGTTTTGGCAGAATAGACAGTTACTTCTTGGTACTCAAGTCCATACATCACCAGCGTGTGCGTTGCAATGGTATCTGTTGGCAGATCCAAGACAGGCGGGAATGTCACATAAAATTCTTTACCCGTCTGGTTCACCGACCGCTTGAATGCCGTGAGTGAATCAATAGGACATTCACCTGCAAAAGCATGCCCGGTACTAACAAGTATCATCAGAAAAACAGTAGCAGCAAAACGCATAAACCCTCCCAATATAAACATGCAGACTAGTTGTTGAACACTAGATGCAGTGTAGCGTTACACACTAGTCTATTTTGACAAACGGAACCACGCAGAGCCTTCCGTTACACGAAATTCTGTAGTACCATGAACCTGCGTTTAACTCAGAGGGGACATCCAATGTTGCCTCGCCGCGTGCATTTACCTTCCTTGTTGAGTGTAGTCTCCCACGATTATCGAAAAGCTCAACGATCAAAGTTCCAGAGATCGTAGTTTCAACAATTAATTTCGACATATCAAGTGCTGGTGATGGGCAAACATGTGCGCGTATTGGTGCGTCATTGTGCTCTTCAAGTATAGCAGTTGTTCGTTGCTCAAAGAAAAGGGTGTTGCATAACTCTTCATTATCGACAAGCAACACACGGTATTGCACTTCAATTGGAAGTGAATCAGTTGTTGGTGTAAGATAGAAACAGAAAGTTCGCTTCCTGTCCAGTACAAACATTGAGGAATCAATTGTGGCGTTTGATGGTAGCAATTCAACTCGCCGTGCAAGCGAATTGTTTGACGTAAAGCACAATTCAAGAGGTCCATCATGCCATGTAGAATCGATAGTTAAATCCAATGGAAGTTGATAGCGGGCTTGCTCCAGTTGCAGAGCTTGCGGGTACGCACGAGCATCACGGTCAGAATTCCACATTGTGGCAGCAAATGGATACCTCGAGACAAGATTGATGTAGGTGTCTCTTGGAACATGGACGGCGTAAAGGTGGGCTGTGATGTGTTCATACGCGGTATAGCTGCGTTCAGCCAGCCAAGAAGAAAAGGCAAGCGAGTCAGCAACACCGTTATCAAATGTAACAACATATAGAGAGTCGATGGGAAACAGCGATGGGCTCATGATGTGCAAAATAGAAGAGTCACCAACATCAGCACTTAGTCCAGTAAAGATCAGTTGACGTCCTGCAAATGGAAACAACTTCGAAGTGTTGACCTCACCAGCACCGAGATTCCAACGGTCTGAATTATCTTTCCATTTGTCATAACGTACCATTGCATTTCGAACGAGTGACGGTGACGAAATCAATAGCGAATCACGATGCAAGTATGACGTTGAATAGAGAGTCGAGTAGCCTATTGGCGTTGAGTCCGCTGGTATTGCATTTGAATTTGGTACTCCGGAGCTTCCCAACCAAAAGAGAATGGTTGAGTCAGAATCTGTGTTGCTGAGCAACGTTGTTATCATAGACTGGCCGTGTATGAGGCGAGAGTCGCCAGAGAAAGCAACGTCACAATATTGATCTTCATTGTGTTCAAATACCTCATATGTGGAGTTGAAGCAAAAAGTTGGCTTTGATGAGAGAATTGTAGTTCCGGAAATATTTTCGCTTAGTGTGTCAGTACTCAACTGGAGAATATCTCCTCGGTGCAATGTGTACTTGACTGTGTCACCAGATGACCTGCCAGTTGAGGCGACTGGACCATCCTGAATGTGATATACAACTTCAACGTCTGTATCATATTCAAGTCCAAGAACAAAAGACCTTGAAGGAAGTCGTAGCTCTTCTGCATCTGAATCCAGCAGCTTTTCAGGCAACGTTAACACCATGTGTTCCCGCCCCGCCGTTTCTCGTGCCGTTGCCGTGTACCTACCGATCTTGCTTCCGATGCGGGTTTCCACCATGAGTGCAATGGCTTGTTCGGCTTGTACATACACTGCGGCATCGTCAAAGACAGTGTCGCCAGCAAGGTCTGCATTGGAGTAGTGACGATACACCTGTGCAGCGTCATATGGAATTTCCCATCGCACAATTTCGTATGGCTTCAATGCACGAGTTTCAGTGTATCCAGTTTTGGCAGAATAGACAGTTACTTCTTGGTACTCAAGTCCATACATCACCAGTGTGTGCGTTGCAATGGTATCCGTTGGGAGATCCAAGACAGGGGGGAATGTCACATAAAACTCCTTGCCAGTCTGGTTCACTGACCGCTTGAATGCTGTAGGTGAATCAATTGGACATTCACCCGCAAAAGCATGACCTACTCCAACAACAATCAACAGAAGAACAGTAGTAGCAAGACGCATAAACCCTCCCAATATGAACATGCAGACTACTTGCTGAACACGGGATGAGGTGTGGAGTTACAGAAAATGTGATTTGAGACGGTCTGACGAAGGCGATGAGTGTACATGTAGAGACGGGGCGTGCCCCGTCTAGCCAGGAATTTTATAGACTGTGTTGAAGGGACGTTTTAGGGAGACTGGGAGACGCGGCACGCCGCGTCTCTACTGATGAAGGTGTGGAAGTGTGCTGCCATTGATAAATGCAACGTAATCTCTACATGTGTTCACGTGGAATTGCCGTGTACTTGGCCTGTCGATTGCCGATAGTTGTCACGGCCATCACCGTTATTTTTTTCTCGGCAACAATGTGAACAGAGGCATTGTTATACACCGAGTCTGGCCGAATATCTACGTCAAGTGCGTGTGTATACACTTGTGCTTCATTTGGCGTTAGTATCCATTCAACCAGTTCAAATGCTGGAATCGTACGGACTTCTTTTCTTCCAGTTAGTCCAGAATGTACTGTAACAGTCTGTTCCTCAGCCCCATACATGACCAACTTAAATTCAGGACTTGGGTCGCCAGGCAGTTGAATGGACGGAGGGAATGTCAGATAAAATTCTTTGCCAATGTGGGAGACTCCACCAAAATACCTAACTGGATCACTCTCAAGTTGGAATTGTGCTTGAAGTGGATTCACAACCAAGCAGGCAAGTAAGGCAAGGACAAACAACAACATACGACACTCCATTTATCGTAACACAGCATTTGATTCACAAGCTGAACACAATGATCTCAAAATCGTTACGATTCGGTTCAACTACGCAAGATCCCTATAGCAATATCAACACGTCAACTCTGAATTCGTCATTTAACAGTTTCAATGTACGAGCACGATTGGCATCGAAACACTACAGTGTCCTTGTGCTATCGTGACATACCACATTCCACTACTTAGTGTGTGTGGAACTGAAATTGTGTTTAGTCCTGCTTCCAAAAAAGTTGACATTTCTATTCGGCTGCCACGTACAGAAGTGAATCTTACTGTTGCTTTTCCGGATGTACTGGAAGACAGGGATTACATTGAGGCGAATGTCTCACAAAGGTACGAAAACCGCACTCGTGTCGGCGGCTGTAAACTCACCATTGACGGTTCACCACAGGGGTTTACCGCGCTGCGCGACCGGCCTTACTACAAGCCGCCCGAAGGCAAGCGCGCCGACTACGTCGGCTATGCCTCCGCGACCGGCACCCAAGTGTTCGACGCCATCGACTGGGCCTTCGCGAATGGCGTGCAGATCCTGACCCA